>DAORUA010000121.1:0-9707 GCA_035432945.1 Vicinamibacteria bacterium
ATTGCGAGGAGCCATTCCGTTGGTACCGCGACGAAGCAACCCCTTGTCACCACTACCGGCCTGCAGGCCCGCGGGCCGGGTAGTGGTTGGACGGGGTTGCTTCGTCGCGATACTTTTCGCCGGCTCCTCGCAATGACGACCCAACTACCTCTCGCTGCACGACCTTGGACCTTGCTGCGGGGTACGAGCTACTCCAGCGCGTTGAGGCCGGTGAGGTCCCTTCCGATTATGAGGGTGTGGATGTCGTGGGTGCCCTCGTAGGTGTCCACCGTTTCGAGGTTCAGCATGTGGCGGATGATGGAGTACTCGGTGGTGATGCCGTTGCCGCCGTGCATTTCGCGGGCGAGGCGGGCGCCTTCGAGGGCGACGCGGACATTGTTGCGCTTGGCCATCGAGACCTGCGCGTAGTTCATCGTCCCCGCGTCCTTGAGCTGGCCCAGGCGATGCACCATGAGCAGGCCGAGGGAGTGCTGGGTGGCCATCCGGGTCAGCTTGTCCTGGATCAGCTGGCGCGCGCCGATGGGCTTGCCGAAGGTGGTGCGGGTCTTGGTGTACTCGATGGATGCGGTGAGCACGGTTTCGAGCGCGCCCAAAGCACCCCAGGCGATACCGTAGCGCGCCTGGGTCAGGCAGCCGAGAGGCGATTTCAATCCGCCCGACTTCGGCAGGATGGCGCTCGCGGGGACCCGGACGTCCTCGAGGACGATCTCGCCGGTGATGCTCGCGCGGAGGCTCATCTTGTTCTTCGTCTCAGGCGCGGAGGCGCCCTTCGTGTCCATCGGGACGATGAAGCCGCGGATCGTGCCTTCATCGCCCTTCGTCTCGTGGGTCCTCGCCCAGACGATGGCGAGGTCGGAGCCGGGGCTCGAGGTGATCCACATCTTCGAGCCGTTGATCACGTACGAATCGCCGTCCCGATCGGCTCGGGTGCGCATGGCGCCGGGGTCGGAGCCGCCGTCCGCCTCGGTGAGGCCGAAGCAGCCCACGAGCTTGCCGGAAGCAAGCTCGGGCAGGTACTTCTTCTTCTGCTCCTCGGAGCCGTAAGCGTTGATCGGGAACATGACCAGGCTTCCCTGGACGCTGCCGCTCGACCGTACCCCGGAGTCCGCGCGCTCAAGCTCGTAGCAGATGAGGCCGTAGGCGGTGCTCGAAACACCCGCGCCGCCGTATTCCGGAGGGGTGATGGGGCCGAGGAATCCCATCTCGCCCATCTTGAGCATCAGTTCCCGGGGCAGGGTGTCGGTGTTCCACCAGCCCTGGACGTGGGGGATGATCTCCTTGTCCACGAAGTCGCGCGCCGCGCGATGGATGTCTTTGTCCTCGTCGGAGAGGTTATCGAGCACGCGAAAGTAGTCGAACATGGGCGGATTCTACGCCTCGGGGCCATGGGGCTCCGGGCGCGGAATTTCGTCGAAAAGGCTCAACCAGAGTCGCGGCGAGGAGGTCCAAGGCAGTAAGGCGTGGTCTGAGAGAATGGCGATTCTCGGAAGGCGCCCCCGGTGGCGTTCTTTCGTATTTCGAGGCGGGGTGCGGTTCGGCGCTCCTTGCCATTCTTGAATGAAGGCAGGCTCATGCGCAGGTTGCGTCGTTTGTGGGTGGTTGTCGTTGCATCGGTTGGACTTACCGCCTGTGGCGGCGCGTCCGGATCTCCGAACTCGGGGCAGTCTCAGGGGGCCGGACCGGGAGGTGCCGGCGGCGCCGGCGGCCAGGGCGGGCCGGGCCGCGGGCGTGGTCCGGGGGCCATTCCCGTCAGGGCGGGCCAGGTCAAGGTCCAACAGGTCACCTACAGCATTCAAGCAGTTGGATCTCTCGAAGCCGAAGACATGATCCAGGTGACGGCCGAGCTCGACGGCGTCCTCACTTCGGTGAACTTCCGTGAGGGCGACCGGGTCACCAAGGACACGGTCATCGCCACCATCGACCCCGACCGGTACAAGCTCGAAGCTGAGCGCGCCGAGGCCAACTATCGCCGCGCGGTCGCCGACGGCAGCCAGGCCGCGGCCACCTACGCCCGGCGCGAGGCCCTTGCGAAGGAGAATCTCGTCTCCGCCGAGGACTTGAACCAGACCCGCGCCAGCAACGATCGTTCCGCCGCGGACGTGGCCGCCGCCAAGGCCGCCCGCGACATCGCCGCCCAGAATCTCTCCCGCGCCTTCGTGAAGCCGCGCCATGGCGGCGTGATCGACAAGCGCCTCGTCGACACCGGCAGTTTCGTCCGCACCGGCGCGAGCATCGCCGCCCTCGTCGACCTGAGCCGCCTGCGCCTGCGCTTCCGCGTTTCCGAGACCGAGTCGCTTCATGCCCAGAAGGGCCAGGTCGCGAAGTTCAAGGTGGCGGCCACCGGCGATCGCGAGTTCGGCGCGACCATCTACCACGTGGGCCAGGTGGCTGATCCCACCTCGCGCCAGGTCGAGGTCCTGGCCTGGGTCCAGAACCCGGGCATCCTCAAGCCCGGCTTCTTCGCCGAGGTGTCGCTGCCGAGCGAGAGCAAGAAGGACGCGATCGTCGTTCCCGAAACCGCCATCCAGGCGAGCGACCGCGGCTTCGTCGCTTTCGTGATCGTGGACGGCAAGGCGGTGGTGCGTCAGGTCGAGATCGGACCGAGAACGGGCGGGGGCGATGTCGAGATCCTCACCGGCCTCAATGCCGGCGAGACCATCGTGTTCGAGGGCTCGGACCGCATCGCGAACGGAGTCGCGGTCAATCCCACCACGGCCGCTCTTCCCGGCGCTACGGCCGGTCCCAGGCGCAGGCCGGGGACCCCGGGTGAGGGTGCGGGTCCCCAGGGTGGCGGGACCCAGGGTGAGAAGCCCCAGAGCAGTCCGAATGTGAGCGGAGGTCGCCAATGAGCCAGGACACGCACGAGAAACCGCACGGCCGCGCTCCCGAGCCCGAGGGCGACCCGAGCACCATCGCCACCGGGATGACCTTCGCGGACATCTCCATCCGCAACCACGTCTTCGCCTGGATGCTCATGCTGGGCCTCATGGGCTTCGGCATCATTGCCTTCCGCGGCGCGGGCGGTGTCGTGAAGGGCCTCGGGGTCAGCCAGAACCCCGACGTCGACTACCCGGTGGTGAACGTCTCGGTGGGCTACGAGGGCGCGTCCCCCGAGGTCATGGAGACGGACATCACCGACGTGGTGGAAGACGCCATGACCTCGATCGAAGGGGTCAAGGAGATCACCTCGACCTCGCGCCAGGGTTCGGCCAACGTCTCCATCGAGTTCGAGCTGTCCCGTGAGATCGATGCCGCGGTTCAGGATGTCCAGGCCCGGGTAGGCCAGCTCGGCCGCCGCTTCCCCCGCGATGTCGATCTGCCCACGGTCTCGAAGAACAACCCCGAGGACCAGCCCATCATGTGGGTCGGGGTTTCCGGCGACCGCACCCCCACCTTCCTCGCGGACTACGTGCGCAACGTGGTGAAGCCCGCCTTCCAGACCATCGAGGGCGTGGGCGAGATCATGTTCTTCTACCGCGAGCGCAACGTGCGGGTATGGTTCGACGCCACCCGCCTCGAGGCCCAGGGCCTCACCGTCCAGGACGTCACCGGCGCGATCGCGCGCGAACACATCGAGATGCCCGCCGGCCGCATCGAGGGAGTCGGGCGCGAGATGACGGTGCGCGCCGAGGGCGAGGCCATCGACATCGAGACCTTCCGGAACCTGGTGATCACCTACCGGCAGGGCGCGCCCATCCGCCTCAAGGACGTGGCGGTGGTGGAGGACGGTTTCGAGGACATGCGCCGCGTTCAGCGCGCGATGGGCCAGACCGCTCTCGGGTTCGGCATCAAGAAGCTCCGCGGCGCGAATGCCGTCCAGGTCGGCCACGACGTCCGCGCCCGCATCGAGACCCTCAGAAAGCAGGCTCCCGAGGGCATCTCCATCAACATCAACTTCGACCAGACCCAGTACATCGAGGAGTCGATCAACGAGATCCTCTTCACCCTGGTGATGGCGGCGATTCTCACCGCCACCGTGTGCTGGCTGTTCCTCGGCTCATGGACGTCGACCATCAACATCCTGCTCGCCATTCCCACCTCGATCCTGGGCACGTTCATCGCCATGTACTTCCTGGGCTTCACCCTGAACACCTTCACCGTGCTAGGGCTGTCGCTGGTGGTGGGCATCGTGGTCGACGACGCCATCATGGTGCTCGAGAACATCTACCGGCACCGGGAGATGGGGGAGGGCAAGATCAAGGCCGCGAGCATCGGCGCGCGCGAGGTCACCTTCGCGGCGGCGGCCACCACCGCGGCCATCGTGGCCATCTTCATGCCCGTCGCCTTCATGAAGGGCATCATCGGGAAGTTCTTCTTCCAGTTCGGCGTGACCATCTCGATCGCGGTCCTGCTCTCCCTGCTCGAAGCGCTCACTCTCACCCCCATGCGCTGCTCGCGCTTCCTGCAGGTGGGGGAGAAGCGGGGCCGCCTCGGCCGCTTCGTGGACCGCGCCTTCGACACCCTCGCCGCGAAGTACCTGAAGGTCCTGCAGCCGGCGCTGCACCACCGCGGCGCGGTCATGATCGGCTCGCTCGTCCTTTTCGTGGCGTCCTTGTCGCTCCTCAAGGTCCTGCCCCAGGAGTTCGTGCCCCGCCAGGACACGGGAAGGCTTTCCATCCGCTTCGTTCTTCCCATCGGCACCAGCATGCAGCTGACGGACAAGATCTCCCGTCAGATCGAGACCTACCTGGCCGGAAGGCCGGAGATCGACCGTTACTTCGGTGGCCCCGGCGGCGGCATGGGCGGCGGCGAAGTGTCGTCGGGAAACATGCAGATCACCATGAAGTCGCTCAAGGAACGTCCCATCGATCCCAAGCTCGGTCGCCGCATGACCCAGGTGGAGTTCATGGACTCGGTCCGGCGCGACCTCGCGGGAATCCCGGGCGCGCGCATCATCCTCACCGAGAACTCGCAGCAGAGTTTCACCCAGGGACGCGGCAACCCCGTCGAGTTCTCCATCCGCGGTGGTGACTGGGACACTCTCGCGGCCAAGGCCCAGGAGATCATGGACCGGCTGCGCGTCACCGGTGTGGTGGCCGACGTGGACAGCGACTATCGCCTCGGCATGCCCGAGGTCCAGGTTATCCCCGACCGCAACAAGGCGGCGGACCTCGGCATCTCCATGACCGCGATCGGCGAGACTATCAACGCGGCCATCGGCGGCGTCCGCGCCGGGCGGTTCAAGGACGGCGGCCGCCGCTTCGACATCCGGGTTCGGCTCCTCGCCCAGCAGCGTGAGAAGCCGGAGGACATCGCGCGGCTCCTCGTGCGCACCCGCACCGGCAGCCTGGTCCGCCTCGGGGACCTCGTCCGCATCGAGCAGGCCCCCTCGCTCCAGGCCATCACCCGCATCGATCGAGAACGCGCGATCCGTATCTTCGGCAACGTGGGCCCGGGCTTCTCCCAGGCCCAGGCCATCGACGGAGCGCTCGCCACCGCGCGCGAGATCCTGCCCGACGGCTATCGCGCCCTGCCCGCGGGCTCGTCGCAGGCCTTCGCGGAGAGCTTCGACTCCCTGGGCTTCGCCTTCTTCATGGGCATCATCGTCGCCTACATGGTGCTGGCCGCGCAGTTCAACTCGTTCACCCATCCGGTGGTCGTGCTCATGGCCCTTCCTTTCTCGGTCAGCGGCGCGCTGCTGATGCTGTACCTGATGGGACAGTCGCTGAACGTCTACAGCGTGCTCGGCCTCATCCTGCTCATGGGCATCGCCAAGAAGAACTCGATCATGCTGGTCGACTTCACCAACCAGATCCGCGCGCGCGGGGTCGAGCGTCACGAGGCGCTCCTGCAGGCGTGTCCGGTGCGGCTGCGGCCCATCCTGATGACGTCGATCGCGACCATCGCGGGCGCCACCCCCGCCGCCTTCGCCCTGGGCCCGGGAGCGGAGACCCAGCGGCCCATGGCCATCGGTCTCATGGGCGGCATGATCGTGTCCACGGTCATGACCCTCTTCGTCGTGCCCGCGGCCTACAGCGTGTTCGACGACGTGGTCAACTGGAACGAGGAGCGTCAGAAGAACGGCGTGGGCCTCTTCGCGGGCATCATGTCCCCGAAGAGCGTCCGGGTCGCGGCCGCGAGCGGCCAGTAGTCGAGGGGCCGGCCTACTTCGAGGTCTTCTTCCACTCCGTCATGGCTCGAGTGAGCTGGTCGGAGATCACCGCGTATTCGCCGCCGGAGACCATCATCGTCTCCGCCTCGGACTTCCGGCCGGTCAAGGCCAGTTCCACCACCCGCGACGCGGTCTGGTGAAACCGGGCATGCAGGTCGACGACCGCCTGGCATTGCTTGGTGGCCCGGTCCGACGCGGTGAGGGTCGGGCCGTGCAGCCACTTTCCGAAGTCGCATTGGTCGTCCCGGCGGATGGTTTCGACCGGCGTATCGATCTTGCTCGACTCGATGGTCATCTTGAGCCGGCTCTTCCACATCGCGTGGGCGCCGATGGCCTTGTCGATCTCTTTTATCTTCGCCATGGCGAAATCTCCTTGTCTCAACCCGCCCGTCAGCGGCCCATCGCCTTCAGAACCGGCGCGATCTGCTCCGCCCGATTGAGGGCGGCCGCGACCCGCTCGAGCGCGGCCGCCACTTCCAGCGCGGGTCCGGTGAAGGTGGCGTGGCCGACCTTGCGGCCGGGGCGCGTGGTCTTGCCGTAGTCGTGCCAGTGGCCGAGGGGCTCACAGAGCACGGGAAGGGCGTCCGGGACCTCGCCGATCCAGTTCAGGAGCACCGAGGTCTCGTGCGCTTCGGCCCCCCCGAGCGGCCACCCGAGCACGGCGCGGAGATGATTCTCGAACTGGCTGGTGCGCGCGCCCTCGATGGTCCAGTGCCCGGAGTTGTGGACCCGGGGAGCCATCTCATTCGCGAGCAGGCGTCCCTGGTGGACGAAGAGCTCCAGCGCGAAGACGCCCACGTAGTCGAGCTCCTCGGCGAGCCTGCGCGCGTAGCCCACCGCGGTCTCCTGGATCGCGCCGGTATCCGGCGCGGGCGACAGGCTCGCGGAGAGGATCGAATTCTGGTGGAAGTTCTGGGTGAGCGGATAGGTCGTGAACTCGCCGCCGCGCCCGCGCACCGCGACCACGGAGATCTCTCGCTCGAAGGGGACCATGCTCTCCAGAATCAGGGGCACGTCGCCAAGCTTCGCCCACGCCGCGTTGAGGTCGTCGGGCGACTTCAGTCGGATCTGGCCCTTGCCGTCGTAGCCGAGCCGCCGCGTTTTCAGGATGGCGGGGAACCCGACCTTCGCCACACCTGCCTCGAGATCCTCGCGCGAGTCGACGGTGGCGAATTCGGGCGTGGTCATACCGAGGCGCCTGAAGAGCTGCTTCTCCTCCAGCCGGTCCTGGGCCACGGCAAGGGCCTGTGGGTTTGGAAACACGGGGACGCGCGAAGCGAGGAACATCGCGGTGTCGGCGGGGACGTTCTCGAAGTCGAACGTGACCACGTCGATGCCGTCGGAGAACCGGGTGATGGCGTCGAAGTCGTTGTAGTCGGCGCAGGTGAGCGGCGCCACCTGGGAGGCGCAGGCGTCGGCCACGGTGTCGACCACGCGGAAGCGCAAGCCGAGCGGGGCCCCCGCGATCGCCATCATGCGGGCAAGCTGCCCCCCTCCGAGAATGCCGACGGTTCGCGCCATGAAGCGAGCTTATCCGCGTCTTGGATCGTTGTGGGCTTCGACCTGTTCGGTCTGGGCGCGCCGGAAGGCCGCGAGGGCGGAGGCGACCTTCGGATCCGTGTTCGCGATCATCGCCGCCGCGAACAGGGCCGCGTTGGTGGCGCCGGACACGCCGATGGCGAAGGTGGCCACCGGAATCCCCGCGGGCATCTGGACGATGGAGAGGAGCGAGTCCATTCCCGAGAGCGCCTTCGACTGGACGGGCACGCCCAGGATGGGAACGGCGGTCTTCGCGGCGAGCATCCCGGGCAGGTGGGCGGCCCCGCCCGCCCCAGCGATGATCGCCTGGAGCCCGCGCGCGGCCGCGGTGCTCGCGTACTTGAAGAGCCGGTCGGGTGTCCGGTGCGCGGAAACCACTTCCACCTCGTGCGCGATGCCGAGGCGGTCGAGGGTTTCGGACGCCGCCTTCATGGTCTCCCAGTCGGATCGGGAACCCATGACCACGCCGACTCGGACCTGCGCTTTCGGCTTTGCCATGCAGCGGGGAGTCTACCCTTGCCAATCGCGGCGCACCGCCGCGGCGCCGGAGGGCGAGGCATGCCTCGCCCCTACGGGGGGCGGTACCGCCCGCTGGCCTGCGCGCAGGATCTAATGCGAGCCCCGGGCGTAGGATGCGGCCATGCTCCACGCTCAGGATGCATGCTTTCCGGGGCGGAAGGCGGCGGCGCCTGCACGGACAATATGGACGCTGTTCTTGGCCCTCGTGGCCGCTCCCTGGCCGGTGGCGGCCCAGACCCCCGCTCCCGCCCCGCCCGATGTCCTGGAGGTCTTCGTTCGGGAGGGATGCCCGCACTGCGCCGCGGCCAAGGAGTTCCTGCCGGGGTTCGCCTCGGGGCGTCCCGGATTGCGGATCGTGTACCGGCCGGTCGATGTCGATGCGTCGGCCCGGGATGACCTGATCCGGCACTCGCGGGCGGCGGGGATCTGGCCCCCAGGCGTGCCCATGTTCCGCTTCGCCGGCCGGATCCTGGTCGGCTTCGACGACGCGACGAGCAGCGGCCCGCACCTGGCCGCGCTGGTTGGCCCGGGGGCGGCCGAAGGCGGGCCGGTGGAGACGAGCGCCCTGGGCACACTGAGCGTGGCCCGGCTCGGGCTGCCGCTCTTCACCCTCGTCCTGGGCCTGCTGGACGGCTTCAACCCCTGCGCGATGTGGGTGCTCCTGTTCCTGTTGTCGATGCTGGTGCACCTGCGGGACCGGCTGCGCATGGCCCTGATCGCCGGCACGTTCGTGGCGGTGAGCGGCGCCGTCTATTACGCCTTCATGGCCGCCTGGCTCAATGTGTTCCTCATCGTGGGTCTGTCGAGGACGCTGCGCGTGGCCCTGGGAGGCCTGGCGCTGGTCATCGGCGCGGTCAACGTCAAGGACTTCTTCGCCCCGGAAGCGGGCCCCTCGCTCTCCATTCCCGATGCGGCCAAACCCGGTCTGTACGCGCGCATGCGCGCCATTCTCCAGGCCAACACCCTGAAGGCGTCGTTGCCCGCGGTCGCCCTGCTCGCGGTGATCGTGAATTTCGTGGAGCTGTTGTGCACGGCCGGCCTGCCCGCGCTCTACACCGCGGTGCTCACCCAGCAGGGACTGAGCCCCGCCGCCCATTACGCCTACCTGGGCCTGTACATCGCCGGCTACATCGCGGACGACACGCTGATGGTGGCGACCGCGGTCCTGGCTCTCAGCAGCCGGAAGCTCACCGAGCGCGCGGGCCGGCGGCTCAAGTTGCTGAGCGGCGTGATCATGCTGGCCCTGGGCGTGGTGATGATCCTGCGCCCGGAGTGGCTGCGTTGATCGGCTGTGCCCGGGGCGCGGTCACCGTTTGCGGGGCCGTGCGAGGGCGAGGCATGCCTCGCCCCTACTGGCTCAGGATCCGCTCGAAGAACGCCAGCGCGCGCGGGTCCTTCGACTGACCGAGCCAGAACATGGCCTGCTTGCGCACTTCGCGGCTCTTGTTCTCCTGAGCCACGCGGATGAGGTCGGGCACGCCTTCGCCGTTGGGGATCTGACTGAGCGCGAAGACCGCCTTCTTCTTCACCTCCACGT
>DAORUA010000122.1:0-9675 GCA_035432945.1 Vicinamibacteria bacterium
AACAGGTGATGCCGCCGAGTTCCTTGAGCTTGGAGGCGTTCAGTCCCTCGACCATATTCATCATCCGCTGCGCGAAGAGGTAGGCCGGCCGGGGCGCTTCGGCTGAACCCGGGGGGTTGTGACAATGCAGGCACGGAACCCCGAGAGCGCGGTTGAACACGAGATTGTTCCCGTGGTGGTCGGGCGACGCCGGAGCTGGCCCTTGCGCGACGACGGCCGCGGCAGCCAGGAGGAGCGAAGCGATGGCGGCCATCGCCGGAATCTAGCATCGGGGCCCGCGGCCGGCCTCCCGCTGAACGTTTGCCGGGGTGACGGATGGGGGGAATTGGCAATAGAGTCGGCATTGATGGACCAGTTGAACGCGGTCGGACGGAGCGTCCTGAGGCCTGACGGCCTCGCCAAGGTCACGGGGCGGGCGCTCTATCTGGACGATCTGCCCGAGAACGGCTGCTGGCATGGGACGACGGTGAGATCTCCGCACGCCTCGGCGCTCATCCTCTCCGTCGATTCATCCGCGGTGTCCGACCCCGAGGTCCGAGTCCTCACCGCGAAGGACGTGGGTGCGCGCAACTCGGTCCACCTGATCCACGACGACTGGCCCATCCTCGCCGACGGGCGCGTCAACCACGTCGGTGAGCCGATAGCACTCGTCGCCGCCCCCACCCTCGCGCGCGCTCAGGCCGCGGCGAAGGCGATCAAGGTCGCCTGGGAGGCGCAAACACCCGTCCTCGAGCTCGACGCGGCGCTCAGGGGCGACCCGCGAACCGGCGGGCGCCTGAACGTTCTCGCGAAGTGCGACGTCCAGCGGGGCGATGTCGATGCCGGTTTCGGCGAGGCCGAGGTCATTGTCGAGGGCTGGTACACCACCGGCCATCAGGAGCACGTCTATATCGAACCGCACGGCGTGATCGCCACTCCGGCCCTGGGCGAGGGCGGCGCGTTCCTCGGGGTCGACGTGGTGGGCTCCCTCCAGTGCCCCTTCTACGTGCACCAGGCGCTCACCCACCTCTTCGACCTCGCCGGCGACGCCATCCGGGTGAGGCAGTCGGTCACCGGAGGCGGCTTCGGGGGCAAGGAGGACTACCCCGACATGATCGCGGCGCACGCCTCGCTGCTCGCGCGGGCCTGCGGCAAGGCGGTGAAGATCGTCTACGAGCGCCAGGAAGACATCATCGCCACCACCAAGCGCCATCCCTCGCGCGTGCGCCACCGCACCGGGGTCAAGCGCGACGGGACGCTCGTCGCCATGGACATCGACGTCCTGCTCGATGGCGGCGCCTACATCACCCTCTCCCCCGTCGTCCTGTCCCGCTCCGTGCTGCACGCGGCCGGCGCGTACTCGTGCCCGAACGTGCGCATCCGCGGACGCGTCCTCGCCACCAACACTCCCCCAAACGGCGCCTTCCGCGGCTTCGGCGCGCCCCAGAGCCTGTTCGCGGTCGAGCGACAGATGGACAAGGTCGCGCGCACCCTCGGCCTCGACCCGTTCGAGGCGCGGATCCGCAACGCCTATCGCCAGGGCGACATCACGCCCACCGGTCAGGTGCTGAAGGAAAGCGTGAGTGCGGTTGCGGTGCTCGAGAGGGCGAAGACGGCCACGCGTTTCGCGGAGCGGTTCGCGGCGAACGAGGCCGCGCGCGCGGGACGAAAGGACGACGGGCGCCCCCTTCACGGCATCGGCCTCTCCGTCTTCTGGCACGGGTCGGGCTTCACCGGCAACGGCGAACGGCGGATGATGTCGAAGGGCGCGGTCCGTCTCCGCCCCGACCTGAAGATCGAGGTCCTTTCTTCGTCCACCGACTTCGGCCAGGGCACGGAAAGCGTCTTCCGCCAGATCGTGGCCGACGCGAGCGGAGTCACGCTCGACGATGTCGTGGTCCACGTTCCCGACACCGCCGCGGTGCCGGATTCCGGTCCCACCGTGGCCTCGCGCACGGTGATGGTGGTGGGACGCCTGCTGGCGCGGGCGGGGGCGAAACTCGCCGAGACGCTTCGCGCGTTCGCCGCCCATCAGTCGGGGACCGCACCCGCCGCGGTGGTCCTGAGCCACGGCTTCTTCGAAACCGAGCGGGGCCGGACGCCTTTCGCCGAGGTGGCGAAGCGCTACGTCACCCTGCACGGTCCGCTCGATGCGGAGGCCACATTCGAACCCACGCCGGGAAGCACGTTCGACGAAGCGACCTATCAGGGCGACGCCTACGCCGCGTACGGCTGGGGCGCCAACGTGGTGGAAGTTGAAGTCGATCCCGACACCTTCATCACCCGGCTCACGAAACTCACCACGGTCAGCGATGTCGGGCATGTCGTCCATCCCGTGATGTGCGCGGGACAGGTGGAGGGCGGCACCCTGCAGGCCCTCGGCTGGGGTTACCTCGAAGAAATGAAGATGAAGGACGGACGATTCCTGAACGACCGGATGCAGACCTACCTCATCCCCACCATGGCGGACGCGCCGGACATGGAGACGATCCTGCTCGAGAACCCGACCACCCACGGCCCATTCGGGGCGAAGGGTGTGGGCGAACTTCCGATGGACGGCGGAGCGCCCGCGCTGCTGCAGGCCATCGAGAACGCGACCGGCATCGCGCTCTCCGCGATCCCGGCCACGCCGGAGCGGATCTTCGAGGCCTCGCGGGCCCGGAAACGATCATGAGCACCACCTATCGATTCACGCTGAACGGAAAGGCCGCGGAGGTGGAAGGGCCGCCCATGGCGCGCCTGCTCGATGTGCTGCGCCGCGACCTCGGGCTGACCGGCTCCAAGGAGGGGTGCGGTGAAGGCGAGTGCGGCGCCTGCACGGTCCTGCTCGACAACGAAGCGGTGTGCTCCTGCCTCGTCCCGCTGTTCCAGGTCGAGGGCGCCTCGATCACCACCGTCGAAGGGCTTGCCCCCGAGGACAAGGTGACGGAGCTGCAGCGCGTGTTCGCGAACGAGGGCGGCGCCCAGTGCGGCGCCTGCACGCCGGGGATGATGGTCACCCTCAAGGCACTCCTCGACCGGCATCCGAAGCCCACGCGCGACCAGATCCGCGAATACGTGTCGGGGACGCTCTGCCGGTGCACCGGATACGAGCGGATCTTCCGCGCGGTCGAGGTGCTCACCGGGCAGCGTGCGGCGGAAGGCGAACCCGCGGCCCCGGGGGGCGAGGTTTCGCGCACGTGAGCCTGGCCTGGTCCCCGAAGACGCTCGTCGAGGCCCGGGAGGCGCTCGCCCGGGGCGCGACAAAAGTGGCGGGGGCCACCGACCTTCTCGTCATCGATCACGCGACGGGCAGGCAGCACGAATCGGTCCTGAACGTCCTCGGCATCGCCGAACTGCAGGGGATTCGCGTGGAGGCGGATCAACTCAGCATCGGCGCCGCCTCGACCTTCACGCAAATCCGCCAGTCGCCCGAAGTAGCGAAACACGCGCCCCTGCTCGCCCATGCCGCCGCCACCATCGGCGCCGCGCAGATCCAGAACCGCGCCACCCTCGGCGGCAACATCGCGAACGCTTCACCCGCGGGCGACTCTCTCCCCGCTCTCCTCGCCCTCGGCGCCATGATCATGGTCTCGGGGACGCGCGAGCAGAGGCTGGTGCCGTACAACGCCTTCCACACCGGCTACCGCAAGAGCGTGCTCGGGCCCGACGAGCTGATCGAGCGTGTGCTCATACCGCTGCCTTCACCCGCGGTCCAGGTCTTCCGGAAGGTCGGCACCCGGGCGGCGCAGGCCATCAGCAAAGTGGTCGTGGGCTTCGCTTCGGACCGCCTCGATCGCCATGTCCTCGCCAACGTGCGGCTGGCCATGGGCAGCGTCGCGCCGGTGCCGGTGCGCCTCCACGAGGTCGAGGTCCTGATCGAGGACAATCCCCTCACCGCGGAACTCGCGGACCGCGCGGCCGCCCTGGTGGAGAAGACCATCTGGCCCATCGACGACGTGCGCTCCACCGCGGAGTACCGCCGTCACGTGGCCGGACAGGTGGTGCGGAGGCTCCTCCTGGATCTGCTCGAAGCACCTCGCGCGTGAGCCGATCGCGGGCTCTTCCCTTCGCTAAGATCGAGTAGTGATGAAGGCCGCGCGCACGTCTCTCTCCCGGGCCGAAGCCATGGGCCTTCTTCGCCCCCTGGGAAAGGCATGGAAGGCCCACGTCGCTTCGTTCCCCGGCGACTCCGGAGAGAGACAGCCCGTGCACTCCGTGTATGGAGGCGCCCACCTCTTCCGCGCCGACACCGCGAAGAAGCTCGGGGCGCTGGCGACGAAGGCCCTTCAGGAGAACGCGCCCGACCCCCGTTCCTTCGGCTCGGCGCTGAACCTCGACCCCCGGCTCGCCGAGACCATCCACGCCCGGGTGCTCCATAAGCTCGAGGTCGAACCGGTCGAGGACTTCCGGATCGACTTCGAGGATGGCTACGGCTATCGGCCGGATGACGAAGAGGACGCGCACGCAGTCCAGGCCGGGGAGGAGATGGCGAAGGGGCACGCCGGCGGAACCCTGCCCCCGTTCATCGGTATCAGGATCAAGCCGCTCACCGCCGAACTCGCGGCCCGCAGCCTGCGCACCGCCGACATCTTCATCAGCACGCTCCTCGCCCGCACGAAGAACCAACTCCCCGCCGGCTTCGTGGTCACCCTGCCCAAGATCGTGGCGAAGGAGCAGGTAAGGGTCACGGCGAGGGCGCTGCGGGCCATCGAGAAGGCGAACCGCCTGAAGCCGCGCGCCTTGAGGATGGAGCTGATGGTCGAGACCACGCAGTCCGTCTTCGGCCCTGGAGGCACCGTGGCGCTGCCGGAGCTGGTCAAGGCAGGCGACGGCCGGATCCGCGGCGTGCACCTGGGCGTCTACGACTACACCGCGGCCTGCGACATCACCGCGCCGTACCAGTCGATGGTCCACCCCGCCTGCGATTTCGTCAGGCACGTCATGCAGGCCTCGCTCGCCGGAACCGGCGTCACCCTCTCCGACAGCGCGACCCACGTGATGCCGGTCGCCCCCCACAAGGCGAAGGGATCAGAGCCCCTCACCCCCGGGCAGGCGGCCGAGAACCGCGATGCCATCCACCGCGCCTGGCGCCTGCACTACGAGCATGTGCGCCACTCGTTGCGCCAGGGCTTCTACCAGGGATGGGACCTGCATCCGGGGCATCTGCCCACCCGCTACGCCGCGGTCTACGCCTTCTTCCTCGAAGGCCTCGAGGCCTCTTCGGCCCGGCTTCGCAACTTCGTCGAGCAGGCCGCGCGGGCGACCCTGCAGGGCGAGGTCTTCGACGACGCGGCCACCGGCCAGGGCCTGCTCAACTACTTCCTGCGCGCTCTCAACTGCGGGGCCATCGGGCTCGGCGAGGTCGAGGCCACCGGCCTCACCGTCGCCGAGATCCAGACCCGCTCGTTCGCGCAGATCCTCGAAGGGCGACGCAACCGAAAGGCCTGACCATGAAAAGACTCCTCATCGCCGTCCTGTTCACCTCCCTGGCCGGGGCAAGCGCCTCGGCCCAGACCGCTGATCCCGCCCGGTGGGCGGAGCAGGCCGAGCGCGTCACCATCATCCGCGACGACCGGGGCATCGCCCACGTCTACGCGAAGACCGACGCCGACGCGGTCTTCGGCATGATCTACGCGCAGGCCGAGGACGACTTCAACCGGGTGGAGATGAACTACCTCAACTCCACCGGCCGCCTGGCCGAGGCCGAGGGCGAAGGCGCCATCTACCAGGACCTGAGGCAGCGCCTCTTCATCGACGAAGCGGAGATGTGGCGCCTCTACGCCCAAAGCCCCGAGTGGCTGAAGGTCCTCATGAACGCCTGGGCGGACGGCCTCAACTACTACCTCCACACCCACCCCGAAGTGAAGCCGCGCGCCATCGCGCGCTTCCAGCCCTGGATGCCGCTCAGCTTCAGCGAGGGCAGCATCGGCGGCGACATCGAGCGCGTGTCCGTGGGCGCGCTCAAGGCCTTCTACGAGAAGACGCCCCTCTCGAAGGTGGCGTCCATCGAGATCGGCCGCCGCGAGGAACCGGGAGGGTCGAACGGCATCGCCATCATGCCCTCCCACACCGCGGAGGGAAAGGCGCTCTTCCTGATCAATCCCCACACCTCGTTCTACTTCCGCTCCGAGGCCAACGTGGTGAGCGAGGAGGGACTGAACGTGTACGGCGCTTCGACCTGGGGCCAGTTCTTCGTGTACCAGGGCTTCAACGACCGCCTCGGCTGGATGCACACGTCGAGCGGCGTCGACAACATCGACGAGTACGTGGAGACGATCACCCAGAAGGGCGAGGCGCTCACCTACCGCCATGGCGGCGCGCTCAAGCCGGTGAAGTCCCGCAAGGTGACGATCCGGTACAAGACCGTCTCCGGGCTCGCCTCGCGCGATTTCACGGTCTACCGCACCCACCACGGCCCCATCGTCCGCGAGGCCGCGGCCGGCGAGGCGGGCGTGACCGGCCCCGGCCTTCACTGGGTCTCGACCGCGCTCATGGAGGAGCCGCTCAAGGCCCTGATCCAGTCCTACACGCGCACCAAGGCCAGGAGCTTCGCGGAGTTCCGCAAGGTCATGGACCTCCACACCAACTCCTCGAACAACACGATTTACGCGGATGGCGACGGCGTGGTCGCATACATGCACGCGAATTTCGCGCCGAAGCGCGATCCGAAGTTCAACTGGCGCAAGGCGGTCGACGGCTCCGACCCCGCCACGGACTGGAAGGGCGTCCACACCATCGACGAGAGTCCGCTGGTGGTGAGCCCGAAGAACGGCTGGGTCTACAACACCAACAACTGGCCGTATTCGGCCGCGGGCGCCGACTCACCGAAGCGCGCGAGCTTCCCGGCCTACATGGAGGAGGGGGTGGAAAACCCTCGCGGAATCCACGCGATCCGCGTTCTCTCGAACCGGAAGGACTTCACCCTCGACTCGCTCATCGCCGCGGCTTACGACTCCTACCTGCCCGCTTTCGTTGAGCTGGTTCCTCTCCTCGTGAAAGCCTGGGACGAGGCGCCCGCCGCCGATCCGGCCAGGACGAAGGTGGCGCCGGCGATCGCGATCCTCCGCGACTGGGACTTCCGCTGGGGCGCCGACTCCGTGGCGACCTCGCTCGCCGTGTTCTGGGGCGAGGACATCTGGCGTCGCGCCGCCCGCGAGGCCGACGACGAGAATTCAACCGTCTACGACTTCATCGCCGCAAAGACCTCGGGAGCGCAGAAACTCGCGAGCCTGGCCTCGGCCATGGATCGGCTCACCGCGGACTTCGGCAAGTGGAATACGCCGTGGGGAGAGATCAACCGGTACCAACGCCGCACCGGCGACATCGTGCAGCCCTTCGACGACGCCGACCCCTCTCACCCCGTGCCCTTCGTTTCCTCCCGCTGGGGTTCGCTCGCGTCCTTCCAGGCGCGCGCGTATCCGCAGACGAAGAAGTGGTATGGCACCAGCGGCAACAGCTTCGTGGCCGCGGTGGAGTTCGGTCCGAAGATCCGGGCCCGCGCGGTGATGGCGGGCGGCCAGAGCGGCGACGTCTCGTCGAAGCACTTCAAGGACCAGATCGAGCGCTACGCCTCGGGGAACCTGCGCGACGTGTACTTCTACCGCGAACAGCTCGAGGGCCACACCGAGAGGACGTACCACCCCGGCAAGTAGGACGCGGCCGGACCGGCTCGATCCGGGGCTCACGAGCGAGGGCGCGGATAGCATTGCCGACGATGCCCGCATCCCCACCCGATTCCCGAGCCCGCCGGGTGCGGAAGAATCTCCGGCTGGGCATGGCCCTCGCCTGGGCGGCCTCCCCGAAGTCCCTGGTCCGGTATTCGGTGCTCGGAATGCTGAGCGCGGCCATGCCGCCCATCTCCGTCTACCTCGGCGCGGAGCTGGTGAACCGCATCGCGGGCGCGCGCGCCCGGGCGCTCGAGTTCAACGACGTCCTGCCCGTGATCCTCGGGCTCTGGCTCGCCACCGGGGTGCAGCGCGCGGTGGGCGCCTACATGGGCTACGGCCGGAATCTCTTCGTCAGGCGCGTGCAGCTCGAGGCCGAACGCCGGCTGCTCGCGAAGGCGGCCACCGTGGATCTCGGGCATTTCGACAACTCGAACTGGCACGATCGCCTGGCCCGCGCCAAGCGCGACGTGTCGTGGCGGCCGGGCGACCTCACCTGGTCGGTCCTCGGCCTGTCGGGGAACATCGTGACCATCCTCCTGATGGCGGGGCTCCTCGCGAGCCTTCACTACGTCCTCGTCCTCCTCGCGCTCGCCTCCGCGGTCCTGTCCCTAGCCATCGAGCGCCGGGTGACTTCGAAGCTCTACGAGTTCTTCTACAAGGAGACGCCGGAGGAGCGGGAGCGCGACTACCTGAGCGACCTGCTCGCCCAGCCGCGCACCACCAAGGAGGTCCGCGCCTACGTCCTCGCCGACTACCTGATGGGACGGCACGGCGCTCTGTCGGAGGAACTCTTCAAGAAGCGGGAGGAGATGTACCGCACCGCCACCCGCACCTCGATGCTGACCGGTCTGGTGAGCGGGACCACCCTCGCTCTCGCCTACGCCTTCGTGGCGGTTCGCGGGGTCGAGGGCTCGATCGACCCGGGCGGCGTGGTCCTCGTGATCGGCGCCTTCGCCGCGGTGGCCGGCACCCTCAGCCAGATCTCGAGCACCTTCGTCGCGGTCGATCAGCACACCACGTTCCTGGACGACTACTTCTCCTTCCTCTCCATCGACACTCTCCTCAAGGTGCCGACGGTTCCCCACCCCGTGCCCATCGGCCGGGTTCACGGGATCGAGTTCGACCAGGTGGCCTTCACCTACCCCGGCGGAACCGAGCCCGCGGTCTCGGGGCTGAGCCTCCAGATCCGGAGCGGCGAGATGGTGGCCCTCGTGGGCGAGAACGGCGCGGGCAAGAGCACGCTGGTGAAGCTCCTGCTCCGCTTCTACGATCCCGACCAGGGCTCGGTGCGGGTGGGCGGCGTCGACCTCAGGAACGTGGACCCTAACGAACTGCGGCGTCGCATCGGCGTCCTCTTCCAGGACTACCCGAGCTACGAACTGACGGTCCGGGAGAACGTGGCCATGGGACGGCCCGATCTCCCCGGGGACGACGAGCGGGTCATGGACGCCTTGCGACGCTCGCGCAGCGAGTGGCTGGTCAAGAAGATGCCGAAGGGGCTCGACGCCCGGGTGGGCCGTCTCTTCGAAGGCGGCCACGATCTCTCCGGCGGCGAGTGGCAGAGGCTCGCCCTCGCGCGGATCATGTACCGCGATGCGGATGTATGGATCCTGGACGAGCCCACCTCCTCCCTCGACCCCGAGGCGGAGGCGGGGATCTTCGCGGAGCTGAAGGAGAACCTGAAGGGGCGGATCGGCCTCGTCATCTCGCACCGTTTCTCGACCGTGCGGATCGCCGACCGGATCGCGGTCATCGACGGCGGCCGCGTGACCGAACTGGGGACCCACGAGGAACTGCTGGCCGCGAAGGGCCGGTACGCCAACCTCTTCGAGATCCAGGCCGCGGGGTATCGCTAGGAGCCGGACGCGCTCGCGAGCCGGGTGAGGATCGGCCGGATGGCCGCGACCTCCGGCGCGAACATCTCCAACTGGGTCGGATCGGCGAAGACCGCCTCGTAATCCCGGGGCGTGAACGCGCGGGCCAGGCGCGAGGCGTAGGTGTCCCGCAACAGCCGCACATAGTGCTCGGCATCGTAGTCGCGCGGATC
>DAORUA010000123.1:0-9672 GCA_035432945.1 Vicinamibacteria bacterium
CCTTCGTGGCCGCCGACCTCCTCGCCCAGGCCGAGCACGGTCCGGACTCGCAGGTCATCCTCCTCGCCACCGACCCGGACCTCGTCGAGCCGGTGCTGCGGCACCTCGGGTCTCAGCTCGAGACCCTGCCGCGCGCGGACATCGCGCGGCGGGCGCTCGGGCATTCCCGGGTCGTGGTGGTCGAGGACATCGACACCGCGATCGCCATCAGCAACGACTACGCGCCCGAGCACCTCATCCTGGCCCTTCGCGAGCCCGCGCGGCACCTGCCGAAGGTGCGGGCCGCGGGCTCCGTCTTCCTCGGAGACCACGCGCCGGAAACCCTCGGCGACTACTGCTCCGGCACCAACCACGTCCTGCCCACGAACGGCGCGGCCCGCGGCTACAGCGGGGTGAGTGTTTCGAGCTTTCAGAATTCGATCAGCGTGCAGTCGGTGAGCCGCGACGGCCTGGCCGCGATCGGGCCCTGCGCGGTCACGCTGGCGCGGGCCGAGGGCCTGGAAGCCCACGCTCAGGCGGTCGTCCGCAGACTGGAATCCCGCTCATGACCTCCGTGCTCGACCTCGTTCGCCCCGACCTGCGCGCCTTCGCGGGATACGCGTCCGCGCGGCGCGAGAAGGCGACCGGCCACGTCTGGCTCAACGCCAACGAGAGCCCGTGGAGGTCGTCCGCGGACTCCGGCCTCGGATTGAACCGCTATCCCGAACCGCAGCCCGCGGCCCTGCGCGCGCGCATGGCCGGCCTCTACGGCGTCCCGGTCGAGCGGGTGATGGTGACCCGCGGGAGCGACGAAGGCATCGACCTCCTGGTCCGCTCCTTCTGCCGCGCGGGAATCGACGGCGTCCTGATCGCCCCCCCCTGCTTCGGCATGTACGCGGTGAGCGCCCGGGTCCAGAACGCGCCCCTCGTCGAGGTCCCCCTCGACGACGACGGCCGGCGGTTCTCGCTGGATCTCACCGCGGTGGAGGACGTCATCGCCCTGGGCGACGTGCGCGTGGTCTTCCTGTGCTCTCCCGCCAACCCCACCGGACAGGCTCTTTCGATCAAGCAGGTCCGGCACGTCGCGAAGGCTGCGCTCGGGCACGCGGTGGTCGTGCTCGACGAGGCCTACGCGGAGTTCTCTTCGGTGGGAAGCGCCATCTCCCTGCTCGACGAGTTCCCCCATCTCATCATCCTGAGGACGCTCTCGAAGGCGCATGCCCTGGCCGGCGCCCGAATCGGGGCGGTCCTGGCCGACCCGGACGTGATTGGCGTGCTGCGCAGTGTTTCCGCCCCCTATTCCGTGGCCGCGCCATCCGCGAGCCTCGCCCTCGAAGCGCTTTCGGAGAGCGCGCAGGCCGAGGCGAAGTCGCGGATCGCCACCACCATCCGCGAACGGGAGGCGCTGCTCAAGGCCCTGGGCGGGGTCGAGGGCGTCGCCCGGGTGTACCCCTCGGAGGGCAACTTCCTGCTCGTCCGCTTCACCGACGCGGACACCGCCCTCGCCCGCCTCCTCGCCGCCGGAGTGGTGGTGCGCGACATGCGCTCCCTGCCCCAACTCGGCGACGCCCTCCGGATTTCCATCGGAACTCCCGACGAAAACGCGGCGATGATCGGAGCGCTGACAAAATGACGAAGAGCGCCGGCTTGGTCCGGGTCCGGACCCCCTTGGATTCACTATGACCCGCATCCTCTTCATCGACCGCGACGGCGTCCTCATCGAGGAGCCCGAGGACGAGCAGATCGACTCCTTCGAGAAGTTCCGCCTCGTGACCGGCGTCATCCCCGCGCTCCTTCGCCTCCGCGATGCCGGCTTCGAGTTCGTGATGGTTACCAACCAGGACGGCCTCGGGACCGCGGCCTTCCCGCGGGAGAGCTTCGAAGGCCCGCACCGTCTCCTCCTCCAGATCTTCGACTCGCAGGGCATCCGCTTCCGGGAGATCCTGATCGACGAGAGCCGGCCCGAGGAGAACAAGCCCACGCGCAAGCCCGGGCTGGGCCTGGTGATGCATTACCTCCGCGATCGCTCGATCGATCTTTCCTCGAGCGCCATGGTGGGCGACCGCGAGACCGACATGCTCTTCGCGAAGAACCTGGGGGTGCGCGCCTTCCGGCTGGGCCCGAAGGACTATTCGTGGGCCGCCATCGCCCATGCCCTGGCGGATGCGCCGCGCACCGCGGTGGTGGAACGAGCCACGAAGGAGACGCGAATCAGGGTCGCGCTCGATCTCGACCGGATCGCCGATCCGGTGGCGAAGACCGGGCTCGGCTTCTTCGACCACATGCTCGAGCAGCTTGGAAAGCACGGCGGCTTCTCCCTCGAGGTGACTTGCGAAGGCGATCTCCACATCGACGAGCACCACACCGTCGAGGACACCGCCCTCGCGCTCGGGACCGCTCTCAAGCAGGCGCTCGGGGACAAGCGGGGCATCGGGCGCTACGGTTTCACCCTGCCCATGGACGAAACCCGGGCGAGCGCGGCGCTCGATTTCTCGGGGCGCCCGTATTTCGTCTTCGACGGCGTCTTCCCGCGCGAGAACGTGGGCGGCCTGCCGAGCGAACTCGTGCCCCACTTCTTCCGTTCCCTGTGCGAAACCGCCGGCCTCAATCTGCACCTCGAGGTGCGGGGCGAGAACACCCATCACATGATCGAGGCCTGCTTCAAGTCGGTGGCGCGCGCGCTGCGCCAGGCCGTCCGCCGCGAGGGAGTCGAGCTGCCGAGCACCAAGGGCGCGCTTTGAGGACGCGAGTGGTCCTCCTCGACTCCGGGGGCGCGAACCTCGGGTCGGTCCAGGCCGCGTTCTCCCGGCTTGGGGTCGACGCGCCGGTCACCTCGGACTGGAATACCATCCGCGACGCCACCCATGTCGTGCTCCCCGGAGTGGGAGCGGCCGGCTCCTGCATGGCGAAACTGCGCGAGAACGGCCTCGACAAGGTCCTCCCCCGCCTGACCCAGCCCCTGATCGGGATCTGCGTGGGCATGCAGCTCCTCTTCGAGCGCTCGGAAGAGAGCGACACGGAGTGCCTCGGCCTTCTCCGGGGCGAGGTGAGGCTTCTCCCATCCGCGCCCGGGATTCGCGTGCCGCACATGGGATGGAACCGGCTCGAGGCCTCCCCCGGCGACCGCCATCCCCTCATGGAGGGCCTCGATCGGGCCTCCGTCTACTTCGTCCACAGCTACGCGGCCCACCCCTCTCCCGACGCCATCGCCACCACGACGCACGGGATTCCCTTCAGCGCCATGGTCGCCCGGGGCTCGGTGATGGGAGCGCAGTTTCATCCCGAGAGGTCGAGCGGGGCGGGCGCCCGGCTGCTCTCGAACTTCCTGTCCCTTCGATGACCTTCACCATTCTTCCCGCCGTCGACGTCCGCGAGGGCTCCGTGGTCCGGCTCAACCAGGGCGATTACGAGCGCCAGACCGTCTATGGCGACGCCCCCTTCGAGACCATCGCGGAGTACGCGCGCGACGGTGCTTCGTGGCTTCACCTCGTGGACCTCGACGCGGCGCGCGCGGGCCGATACACCCTCACCCCCCTGGTGGGCGAGATCCGCGCGCGCACCCCCTTGAAGGTCCAGACCGGCGGCGGGATTCGCGCCGAGAGCGACGTGGAGGCCCTGCTCGCGGCCGGCGCGGAGCGCGTGGTGGTCGGCACCGTCGCGATTCGGGAGCCCGAGCGGGTCGCGGACTGGCTGCGGGCGTTCGGCCCGGACCGGATCACCCTCGCCCTCGACGCGCGCGAGGACGAGCACGGGGTCTGGCGTCTTCCCATCAAGGGCTGGACCGAGGCCACCTCCCGCACCCTCGACGACCTGCTCCTCTTCTACGGGGAGGCCGGCCTGCGTCATGTCCTGTGCACGGACATCGCCCGCGATGGGATGCTCTCGGGCTTCAACGTCGCCCTGTATCGCTCCCTGGCCGCGCGTTTTCCCGCCCTCGAGATCCAGGCCTCGGGCGGGGTCCGCGATCTCGCGGACATCCGCGCCGCGAAGGAGGCGGGGGCCGGCGCCGCCATCCTCGGCCGCGCCCTGCTGGAGCGGCGTTTCGAACTGAAGGACGCTCTCGCGTGTTGAGCCGGCGGATCATTCCCTGCCTCGACGTGCGGGACGGAGAGGTCGTGAAGGGCGTGCGGTTCCGCGACCACGTGGTCGTGGGCCGGATCGAGGACCTGGCCCTCCGCTACCGGGACGAGGGCGCGGACGAACTCGTCTTCTACGACATCACCGCGAGCCCCGAAGGGCGATCGGTCGATCGGGGCTGGGTGGAGAGAGTGGCCCGGCTGATCGACATTCCCTTCTGCGTCGCGGGGGGGATCCGTTCCGTGGCGGAGGCGCGCGCCGTCCTGTGGGCGGGCGCCGACAAGATCTCGGTGAACTCCCCCGCTCTGGAGCGGCCCGCGCTGGTGGCGGAACTCGCGGCCGCCTTCGGCGTTCAATGCGTGGTGGCGGGCATCGACTCCCTGCGGGACGAAGACGGGGAGTGGCGGGTGCGGCAGTATTCGGGCGATCCCGGGAAGACGCGAGCCCTGCCCCGGCGCACCCTCGAATGGGTGGTCGAGGTCCAGAGCCTGGGCGCGGGGGAGATCGTTCTCAACTGCATGGGGTCGGATGGGGCCCGGACGGGGTACGATCTTCCCCAATTGAAGGCCGTGCGCAAGGTCTGCCGCGTCCCCCTCGTGGCCTCGGGTGGAGCGGGTGGCGCGGAAGATTTCGCCGCGGTCTTCAAGGAAGCTGATGTCGATGCGGCGCTGGCCGCGAGCGTCTTCCACTCGGGAGCGCTGGCCATTCCCACCCTGAAGAAATACCTGCGTAAAGAGCACATTGAGGTACGTGATGTCGCCTGAAGAAATCGACGGCCTGGACTGGGAAAAGCAGGGAGGACTCCTGCCCGCGGTGGTGCAGGACGAGGACAACGGCCGGGTCCTGATGCTCGGCTACATGAACCGCGAGGCCATCGCGGCCACCCTCGACACCGGGCATGTGACCTTCTGGAGCCGGAGCAAGGAACGCCTTTGGACCAAGGGAGAGACCAGCGGCAACGCGCTCACCTTCGTCCGGATGGGGACGGACTGCGACCGCGATTCCCTCCTGGTGATCGCGAAGCCCAACGGGCCCACCTGCCACGAAGGGCGCGCGAGCTGCTTCGCGGAGGCGCCCGCCAACTTCCTGGCCGAACTCGACCTTCACATCCGCGAACGCGAGCGCGATCGACCGCCCGGGAGCTACACCGCCGACCTTTTCGACTCGGGCACGAGACGCATCGCCCAGAAGACGGGGGAAGAGGCGGTCGAGGTCGCTCTGGCCTCGGTGGCGGAAGACGACGAATCTCTCCTCGGCGAGGCCGCCGATCTGATCTTCCATCTCACCGTCCTGCTCCGGTCCCGGGGCCTTTCGGTTCACGACGCGGTGAAGGTACTTCGCACCCGTCACGTCGCCCGGAGGCAGGCCGCGGGCGCGTCGGCTACCGAAGCCTGATTCTCCCGGGCATTGCCCGCAAGACCCCGGCGTCGCCTCCACAGGACGGGATCGTCTCCCATCGGGGACTCCCAACCGGCCTTTTCGCCCGTCCAGGACGGCTTGCTTCTTGCTAGCAGGCCAGGGCAATCCATCGCCATCATCCTCTTTGCCATCGGAGGCTCCCATGCGTTTCCATCCTTCCGTTCTCGCCCTCCTCTTGCTCCCGAGCCTTGCCCCCGCGCAGGATCGTGGCTTGGCCGTGAACATGGGCCGCGGCCTGGACAACGGAATGAGCGTCGGCTGGACATTCAAGGAGAACTGGACCCTTCGGCCCACCCTCGGGCTCGCGTACTCCGACCTGACCGGCTTCTCGGCCTCCATCGGGTCGACCGTCCTGCGCTCGTTCACCCTGGGCGAGCGGGTCTACGCCTACGCCGGGGCGGGCGTCTATTACGCATCGGGAAACAGCTACGTCCAGACCGTCGGCGGCCCGTCCCAGCCCGGCGTTTCCGGCGCGGCCCCGAACCAGGTCTACGGCGTCACCTCGCAAAGTTACCCGGACCTCGTCTACGTGACCACCCCGGCCGGCCTCCGGGCCCGCGTCCACGGAGGCTTCGAGGTCTTCGCCGAGGCCGCCTGGCAGCACACCCTCTCCGGAGAGTTCGCGCCGAATCAGGCCGGCCAGTTCTCGGGAAATCCCTCTTCGCGGTTCGGCGCCACCCTCGGCATCAGCCTCCGCCTGCAGTAGTCCTCCGGGGCCCCGCCCGACGCGCTAGGATCTACCTGCTTTCGCCCGGGCGGGGGAAGATCATCAGGGGGATAGGCGATGAAACTGGCGTCCTTCATCAAGGATGGGAAACAGACCTATGGCGGGGTCTACAACGACCGGCTGGTCGATCTCGGGCCGAAGTTCGGAGGCCGCTTTCCGGATCTCAAGGCCCTGATCGGGGGCGGCGGGCTCACCGGCCTCGCCACCTTCATCGGCACGGGCAAGGACTGGATGCCGCTCGAAGTCGCGGAGTTCCTCCCCGTGATCCCGAACCCCGGGAAGATCTTCTGCATCGGCATCAACTACGCCGACCACCAGAAGGAGATGGGCCGCGGGTCGGCCGATCACCCCACCATCTTCCTTCGCTTCCCCGACACCCTGGCGGCTCACGGCCAGGCCGCGTGGGTTCCGAAGATCTCGACCATGGTCGATTACGAGTGCGAACTCGCGGTGGTGATCGGCAAGGCCGGCCGGCACATCGACGCCGCCCATGCGCTGGATCACGTCGCGGGCTACACCTGCTTCAACGACATCTCCATCCGCGACTGGCAGCGCCACACCTCCCAGTTCACGCCCGGGAAGAACTTCCCGCGCAGCGGACCGCTGGGCCCGTGGATGGTGACCAGGGACGAGATCGAGGACCCCCACAACCTGGCCATCCGGACCCGCCTCAACGGACAGGTGATGCAGGAGGCGAACACGTCTCAGCTCATCTTCAGGATCCCCGAGCTCATCGCCTACATCTCGTCGTTCACTCCAATCTCGCCGGGGGACCTCATCGCCACCGGAACGCCCTCCGGGGTGGGCTTTGCCCGCAAGCCGCCCGTCTTCATGAAGGCGGGGGACGTGGTCGAAGTTGAGATCGAGGGGATCGGCGTCCTCAAGACCCG
Source organism: Vicinamibacteria bacterium (assembly GCA_035432945.1). Taxonomy (GTDB): domain Bacteria; phylum Acidobacteriota; class Vicinamibacteria; order Fen-336; family JAGNNV01; genus JAGNNV01. The sequence goes on from DAORUA010000123.1 coordinate 7,093, forward strand.
ATTGGAAGCCGAACCCGCCTGACCGCCGGTCAGTACCAGTCGCCGGCGGGCTGGCGCGGCTGAACGTCCCGCCGCGAGCCGAGGGTCGCGGCCTTCTTGTTTCGCTTCTGGGCCAGGAGCTTCCTGGTCACTACCTGGAATGCGGTCCGCGCGTCCTTCTCGGATGCCCGGCCTTCGAAATCGCCTCCTCGCGCATGCATCTGGGCGTGCACTTCAACGGCTCGAACCGGCCGCCGCCTGGCGGTCACGGTCCACTCGATTCGATGGATCTTCGGGAAGACGTGAGCGAGCGCAGCCTCGCTCCGTTCGATTTCCTTGCGGTCTTCCCCGTTGAGCTCGATGTCGCGGCAGACGAGAACCACCGTCGATTCACGGACATCGCTTTGTCTCGGATCCTTCATTCATGTCCTCCAGACTTGTGATGACGAACGAGCAAGACGGAACAGGGGGCGAGTCGCAGGACGTCCTCGGCCACGCTGCCGAGCAGCATCCGCCTGAGACCGCCGCCGCCTTCGGTGCCCACGACCACCAGGCGCGCCTCGATCTGCTCGGCGGCCGCGACGATGCGGTCGGACGGCGGTCCCTCCTCGACCAGACGGTCGGCCTTCGTATCGAGGAGAGCCAGGGCTTCAACCAGTCGATCGCCGGCCGCCTTGAGAATGGCCTTGTGCTCCTCGTCCGAGACCGGGATGGGAATCCCCGGTCCGAAAGCCTCGGGGACCACCACCACCGGCGAATAGTCCACCACGTGCAGGGCCACCATCGGCTCGCCCATCTTCACGGCCACGGTGGAGGCGACGGCGAGGGCGACCTGGGCGGGATCGGAAAGGTCGGTCGCGGCCAGGACCGGGCCCTTCGCCGGGCCCTTTCGCACCACCAGGACCGGGCAGTGGGCATGACGCGCGATTCGAAGCGCGGTCGCGCCGAGCCCCTCGACTTCGGAGTCGCTCCCCGCGACCCCGATCACCAGCAGATCGGCGGGCAATTCCTCCGCCGTCTCCACGATCACCTCGTCCGGCGCGCCCACGTCCACCCGAACATCGATGTCCTCGGGCGCGCGCGTGGTCAGGCTCGCGACCCTCGCGGCCACGGTTTCCGAGGCCACCCGGGACACCGCCATGAGCCGATCGGTCGTCCCCTTGACCAGGTGGGGGAAGAGAACCTGGGCGGGCGCGGGGTAGGGCACGGCGTGGACGAACACGAGGCGCGACCCGAAGAGCCGGGCCATGTCGTCGGCGGCCACCACGGCCAGATCGGCGTCCGCGCTCAAATCCGTGGCGCAGAGGATGAGGAGGGGGGGCTTCATGGGATCTCCTTTCAAGAGACCGAATCCGCGACTGGCCGATTGCTACGTCTACGCGCGTAAGTTACTCCTCCTCTCCTTGAAACGCGCAGTCGTCCTTTTGGACCATGGAAATACTGCAAATGGCTCATAGGCCGCGAAGCCGGGGCGGCCTATCTTCCACGGCAACGAGACCAGGGGTGTAACAGGGCTGGCTCCGGTGCTTCTCGGAGCCAGCCCGCCTCTTTCCTGTCCCCCCGACAGTGCGAAAAAAGCCGCCCGGCTTCAAACCGGACGGCTTTTTCGTGGAACGGCGCGGCCGTAGGGTCCGCGGTCGGCCCTCTACAGCTTGGTGTCGATTCGCATCCCGTAGAACGACCGGTGGACGAAGAACAGGGCCACCGCGAAGAACACCACGGCGAGGGCCTGGGTCAGGCCGTGCTGGCCGTTCTTGGTCATCTCCACCGCCAGCTCCACCGCGAGGAGGCCGAAGAGGGTGGTGAACTTGATGACGGGGTTCATGGCCACCGAGGATGTGTCCTTGAAGGGATCGCCCACGGTGTCGCCCACGACGGCGGCGGCGTGGAGCGGTGTTCCCTTCTCTTTGAGCTCGACTTCCACGATCTTCTTGGCGTTGTCCCAGGCCCCGCCCGCGTTGGCCATGAAGATGGCCTGGTAGAGACCGAACAGGGCGATGGAGATCAGGTAGCCGATGAAGAAGAACGGCTCGTAGCAGGCGAAGGCGAGGGTGATGAAGAAGACGGTGAGGAAGATGTTGAACATCCCCTTCTGCGCGTACTTCGTGCAGATCTCGACCACCTTCTTGGAGTCTTCTACCGAGGCCTTGGTGGCCCCCGAGTCGAGCTTCATGTTCTTCTTGATGAACTCGACCGCGCGATAGGCGCCGGTCGACACCGCCTGCATGGAAGCGCCGGTGAACCAGTAGATCACGGCGCCCCCGGCCACCAGGCCAAGGAGGAAGGGCGAGTACAGGATCGAGAGGTGATCCATGTTGATGGTGAGCCTCTCGGTGAGCATCACGATGATCGAGAAGATCATGGTGGTGGCGCCCACCACCGCGGTGCCGATGAGCACCGGCTTCGCGGTGGCCTTGAAGGTGTTGCCCGCGCCATCGTTCTCCTCGAGGTAGTGCTTGGCCTTGCCGAAGTCCGGCTTGAACCCGAAGTCCTTCTCGATCTGCGCGCCGATGCCCGGAATCTGCTCGATGGTCGAAAGCTCGAACACGGACTGGGCGTTGTCGGTGACCGGGCCGTAGGAGTCGACCGCGATGGTGACCG
>DAORUA010000124.1:0-9559 GCA_035432945.1 Vicinamibacteria bacterium
TGCCCGCTGCGCGGGCAGTCGTTAGAGTCTCGCCTTGCCGCTCAACGCGGTGTTGGACGGACCTCAGCAGCGGGTGGGTCTAGGATTCCCAACCGTGATCGACGTCAAGCGACGCAATTTGGAGGCGGTCCTCTTCTGGGTCGGTGGCTGCATCTCCTCTGCGTTCCCCCCGCTCCTTTCAGCGTATGTCTTTGACGACTTCGTCCCGCAGGCGAAAGGCAGGACGCCCATCGAGAACGCACTCATCAGGACACAATTCGGAGGTCTGTGGATGCTGATCCCGGCGATAGTCTTTCAGTATGCAAAGTCGCTGCAGGACCGGAACGCACTTCTTGAGCGCCGCCCCATGGCAGCAGCCCTCGCTCTGTTGTTCGGGCTCGCAACCCCAACCCTGGCCAACCTCGCCCCCCAGGACGGGCTTCTGCCCTTCGTCGTCTTCATCGCCGCGCCGCTGGCTTCATCGCGCTTGATGTTCAGGGCTCCGAAGTGAATGAGGTGTGCCCCCTTCACCTTCCGCTCATGGGGGCAGTCGTTGAGGGCGGCCTTTGCAGCTGATCCCGGGTGTTATGCGGGCTACAGGGGATCGCATCCTCGGCTTCGAGCACGGTTGCTGATGATGCGAGGCTCGGCAGCGAGGGCACCGAATCGCTCGGAGATCAGGGGAGGCAGGCGCGATGCGTAAGAGGCTGAGAAAGAAGCGCCGGCTTCAGGAGTTCACGCAGCTTGCCTTCCTCGCGAAGGCCCAGGTGAATCAGGGCTTGCCGGAGATGGCCCGTGAGGCTTTGCTGGACAGATTCCTCCTGGAGGCGATCGAGGGCAACGACCTTTCGTGTGGTGGCGGCTGCGGTCCCTGGGAGTGGGATCTCGTGGTTTGCGCCAATGGCCGAAGGAGCGCTTCCGAAAACGATCGCGAGCGAGTGGGCACGTGGCTCAGAAGCCAGGCACACCTTTCATCGGTGTTCATCGGGCCATTGGCGGATGCCTGGCACGGCGATGAAGAGGCCTTTGAGGAACCACATGGCGATCTGAGCAGCCGGGTACATCGTTGGCAAAACGTCCGGGGACATACTTAACACTCCTGCTTGGAAGCAGCCACGCTTCGCCAGTTGCCGGGCCGGCATTCCAGACTGCTTCGAACTCGCGAGACGGCGCCGCCATCCGCCGTGGGATTGCTTCGTCGGCCTGTCTTTCGATGGGCCTCCTCGCAATGACGGAGGGGTTTCGCCTCACGCTCGGATCGTGCTCGTCGCGGTCGCAGACGGAGCGTTCGCGCTGGGCACCGGCTTTCGCCGGTGTGACGAGAGGTACAAGGGGCGGGTAGGTGGAGGGGTGCGAGGGCGGGGCTAGTGCTTGAAGTGGCGCTTGCCGGCGAAGACCATGGAGAGGCCGAGCTCGTCGGCGGCCTTCACCACTTCTTCGTCCTTCACTGAGCCGCCGGGTTGGATGATGGCGAGGGCGCCGGTCTTCGCGATGGCGTCGACGTTGTCGCGGAAGGGGAAGAAGCCGTCGGAGGCGACCACCGTTCCCTTGAGGGGTTGCTGGGCCTTGGAGATCGCGATCTTCACGGAGTCGATGCGGCTCATCTGGCCGGCGCCGATGCCGATGGTCTGGTGGGCGGTCGCGAAGACTATGGCGTTCGACTTCACGTGCTTGGCCACGTTCCAGGCGAAGGCGAGGGACTCCCACTCCGCGGGGGTGGGCTTGCGCTTGCTCACGGGGTCGCAGGAGGCGCGATCGAACTTCGCCATGTCCCACTCCTGGGCGAGGACGCCGCCCATCACGCGCTTCTGGTCGAAGCCGGTGACGCGGTGGATGGAGGTGACGTCCATGTCGAGCACGCGGAGGTTCTTCTTCGCGGAGAAGATGGCCTTCGCCTCCGCGCTGAAGCCGGGGGCGATCACGGCCTCGAAGAAGGAGGCTGTGATCTTCGTGGCCACGCCCGCGTCGCAGCGGGTGGAGAGTGCCACGATGCCCCCGAAAGCCGAGGTCGGATCGGTGTCCCAGGCGCGAGAGAACGCCTCTTCGAGGGTGGCGCCGCGGCCCACGCCGCAGGGGTTGGTGTGCTTGATGATGGCGCAGGCCGTGCCGTCGACGTCGGTGACCAGGCGCCACGCGGAGTCGAGGTCGAGGATGTTGTTGAACGAGAGTTCCTTGCCCTGGAGGACGCGGGCCGCGGCCACCGAGTACATGGTCGAGCCCATGTCGGAGTAGAAGGCTGCGCGCTGGTGCGGGTTCTCGCCGTAGCGCAGGTCCTGGATCTTCTCGAAGCTCTGGTTCAGGCGGTAGGGAAACACACTATCGCTCTGGACCTTGGCGTAGGCGTCTTCGGCGGACTCGATCTCGGCCATGTACTGGGAGATTGCCGCTTCGTAGCGGGCGGTGTGACGGAACGCTTTCTGGGCGAAGAAGAGCCGGGTCGCGCGATCGACGCCGGAGGGACGCGCGAGCTGTTCGAGCAGGAGGCCGTAGTCCGAGGCGTCCACCACCACGCAGACCGACTGGAAGTTCTTGGCCGCCGCTCTCACCATCGACGGGCCGCCGATGTCGATGTTCTCGATGGCCTCCTCGAAGGAGGCGCCCTTGGAGACCTTGTCCTCGAAGGGATAGAGGTTCACCACCACCACGTCGATGGGCGAAAGCCCGGTGGTCGCGAGGTCGGCCAGGTGTTCGTCGTTCCTCTTCGCGAGGATGCCGCCGAACACCTTCGGGTGGAGCGTCTTCACCCGTCCGCCCAGGATCTCCGGGAAGCCGGTGACCTCCGAGACCGACGTGACCGGAACTCCCGCCTCGGCGAGCGCGGTCGCGGTGCCTCCGGTGGAGAGGATCTCGAAGCCGAGGGCCACCAGGCCCTTTCCAAGATCCACGATGCCTTCCTTGCGGAAGACCGAGATGAGAGCGCGCTTCTTCGGGGTGGTCATGGGCTCAATTTTCCTCGTTCTTCAGTCCAAAAGGTCGGGGCTTGACGACCCGGGGAGGTTTTTGCCGGGTCATGTCGCCCCCGGCGCTGCGCCAGATCGCGATCCAGGTCGCGGCCACCGCGCTGACCGAACGCGAGTAGGCGGTGGACGAGACCGCGAACACGGGGCTGCGAAAGTCGATTTCGGCGGCCGCGGTCACCCGGCCGCCTTCCTGCGCCTCCTCGCGCAGCCGCGCGGCCTGAGCCGGGGTCTTCGCGATCACGGTGTCGAGAAAGGCGGGAAGAGCATCGAGCCCGAGGCGCATCGAGTCCGGCTCGACCAGCACCACCGGGATCTTGTCGAGGTTGGCGCTGGTGAAGAGATAGAACTCGCGCCGGATCGCCCGCGCCTTCGCATCGCTCCCGATCCCCAGCCCGACGCTCGGGTCGGCGAGGTCGACGGCCAGGCGGTAGGTGGCCCCGAGCGCGATCACCGCTCCGCGAAAGTCCTTGCCGCGAAGCGCCTTCGCGCGCTCCGCGAACTCCAGGGCCAGCGCCTCCCTCGTCGCAGGGCTGAGCTTTCCCTTCGGAAGGTCGGAATACACGAGGGACAGCGCGGGCAGGGTCGAGGCGCGCGCGTCCGCGAAGATCTCCTTCTCGTTCGCGAGGAACATCTCGGCGAGCGACTTCGGCACGATCTGGAGGGCGTCCCGGGCGATCCGCTGGGACAAGTCGGCCGGCCACGCGTCGACCCGGGGAGAGCCGAGAAGGAGCGCGAGGAGCGCGAGGACAGACAGGGGGCTTCGGATCAAGCGTTCAATCGATCCGCACGGGCTTGGCCTTGAGCGCCACTTTTCCGTCCTGGAGGGCCACCCGGAAGTCGACGGCCACCGCGTCCTTCTCCTCCAGGAGACGGGTGCGCTGCTGGGCGATGAGCTTCTTGAAGGACTCGAACTTCACCTCCGACTCCCCCACCGAGGCGCGCGCCGCCCGGAACTGCTCGTAGAGGGCCTTCACTCCCTGCTCGTCGTCGCGCAGGGTGCTGAGCCGCACTTCCGCCCGGGTGCCGGAGGCCGGGGCTGCGGGCGGGGAGCCGGCCGCGGGGAGAGGCGCTGGAGACGCGATCACGCCTTCGGCCACCGCTTCACGCACGTGCTTGAGCTGAACCGACGAGAGCGGACGCCCTTCCTCGATGGCGCGGAGCTTGCGATTCCACATGTCGGAGAGCGTGTTGTACTTCGCGGTGAGCGACTGAAACCGGAACCGCTCCACGTTGTTCCGGATCTCGACGCCCACGTAGCGGCGAACCAGCCGGTCCAGCCGCTGCTTGGCCTCGAACGGGGCCTTGCGTTCCTGGCCGGAGAAGAACCGCTCCCACTCCTTCTGGAGCTTGAAGATCCCCTCGTCGATCTTCTCGAGGTCTTCTTCGAGCGCGCTCATCGTCCGTCCTCCGGCCCGAATCGAAGGATCAAGGCCATGGCGTCATTCCTTCACGAAGAAGGACATGAGGGGAAGCCACAGCTCGTGGCCGTAGGGGGCCTTCCGGCCCGCCACCAGGATTTCGCTGCCCGGGCGCGCGCCCACGAGCGACGCCACGTCCCTCAGGATCGCGGCCTGCTCGGTCCGGAAGTCGGCGCGATGGCGCGTGATGGAACCGTCCTTGAAGGTCGAGAAGGACGCGGCCTGGGCGGAAAGCCGCTTCGCCCTCGCTACAACCTCGTCCTCCGAGTCGTCGAACACCACCGAGATGGCGAAGGCCTTCGGCCTCCGTCCCGGGTAGAGGATCTCCACCAGTTCGTCGGACATGGCTTCGACGTCGTCCTCGACCTTCGGCACCACAGGGGGCAGACGGTCGGCATACGTCGGAACGCGGTCCCGGCTCATCGTGATCGATGAATCTTATCGGTTCCGCGCGTCTGGAACAGCGGGGCTATTTCCCGGCTCCGTCGAGCGACTCGAGGGTCGCGGTGGAAGGCGGACGCTCGCTCCGGAGACGAGCCGCGATCTGCTCGTTCGCGGCCCAGACCCGGAGGATGTTCTCGCCCACGAGCTTCCGCGCATCCGCGTCGGTCCAGCCCCGACGGAGGAGCTCGGCCACGAGATCGGGGTACTTCGAGACATCCTCGAGCCCGTCGGGCAGTTCGTCGGTGCCGTCGTAGTCGCCGCCAAGCCCCACGTGGTCGATCCCGGCGATCCGGCGGATGTGCTCGATGTGGTCGGCCACCTGGGCGAGGGTCGCGTTCTTCGCCTTGAACTGCGCGGCGACATCGTCGGCGATCCGCTTCTTCTGCGCTTCGTCGGTGACGCCCTCGAGCTTCGCCTTCAGGGCTTCGCGCCGCTCCCGGCCCCTGGTGGCGATGTCCTGGGAGATAAAGCCCGGGACGAAGGTCACCATCACCACGCCCCCGTTCGACGCCACCTGGCGCAGGATCGCATCGGGGACGTTGCGCGGCACGTCGCACAAAGCGCGCGCCGAGCTGTGGGAGAAGATCACGGGCGAGGCGCTTACCCGGATCGCGTCCTCCATGGTGCCGGGAGAGGCGTGGGAGAGGTCGATCATCATGCCCAGCCGATTCATCTCGCGCACCACTTCCTCCCCGAACTTCGTGAGGCCCCCGTGGGTCTCGGGGCCCGCGGCCGAGTCGGCCCAGTCGAGGGTGGCGTTGTGGGTGAGGGTCAGGTAGCGGACTCCCAGCGCGTAGAAGGCGCGCAGCGCGCCCAGGGAATTCTCGAGGGCGTGCCCGCCCTCCATTCCCAGCATGGAAGCGACCTTGCCGCGACGGAAGATGGGCAGGACCTGGGACGCGTTGACCGCGAGCTCGAGCCGGTCGGGATACTTCTGGATGGCCCTTCGGGCGATGTCGATCTGCTCGAGCTGCACCTTCGCGTACCCGAGCTTCTTCGTCTCCTCCTCGCCCGGAATGTAGACGGACCAGAACTGCCCGCCCAGCATCCCCTGCTTCATTCTCGGAAGGTCGGTCTGGCCGGGCGCGGTCTTGCGGAGGTCGTAGGCCTCGACGTCCATCGGCTTCTCTTTGGAGATCCGGATGGCCCAGGGAACGTCATTGTGGCCATCGATCAGGGGCGTGACCTTGAGCAGGGCCCGGGCGCGCGTGAGAAAGGGATCGGCGGCGGTCTTTGGAGCGGTGGGCACGACGGGGGTCCCCTGTAGAAGAGCCAGCACGGCGAGAGCGGTTGTGATCATTTGTCCTCGGTCGCCCCTAACCCTACAGCTTGAAGTCGATCTGGATGGCGACCCAGGCCCGGCCGGGCTTCCCGTTCAAAGTCGCCGGCTTGTACTTGCGGCGCTTGACCGTGTCGAGGGCGGCCTGATTGATGCCCGACGTGCCGGCGACGCCGCGGATGATGCGCGCTTCGGCCACGTTCCCCTGCTCGTCGACCAGGGCAGATATGACCACCGAGCCCATGATCCTCTGGGCGCGGGCCAGGGGCGGATACTCGATCTTCGGCTGAGAGACGAGCACGGGGGCCACGACTCCGGGGTCGGCGAGATCGAGCAAGGGCGCGCCCCCGGAAGGCGCAGCGCCGGCGGCAGCGGGGGGCGCCGACGTGGAAGGAGCAGGCGACGCGGGCGCGGGAGCGGGCGGCGCGGGCGAAGGGGTCGCGGCGGGCGTGCTCGTCGGGGCGGGGGTTGGCGTGGCCGCGGCTTCGAGCGCCTTCGCGGCCTCCGCGGCCTTGGCCGCCTCGGCGGCGCGGGTCTCTTCCGCCTTCTTCCTCTCCTCTTCGATCTTCTGGCGCTCGGCCTGCAGCCGCGCCTCCTGGTCGGCCTGGGCTTTCTTCCTCGCTTCGTCCTGGGCTCGTTGAAGCTCCGCGGGATCGACCGCGCGTCCCCGCGCCCTGGCCTGATCCTCGATCTTCTTCTTTGCCTCATCGGCCGCCTGCTGTTCGGCCGCGACCTTTTCGGCTTCGAGGGCGGCGAGGCGCGACTCCAGTTCCCGCACGCGGGCGAGGGCGGCGGTCTCCGCGGCGTTCATCGTGGGTGCGGCGGCGGGAGCGGGAGTGGGAGCGCCCGAGCGGGTCAGGAAGTATCCCGCGGCCGCGGCGACCGCGATCACGCCAATCACCACCGGCACCACCGGGAATCCCTTCTTCTCGGCGAGGACGCTCTGGAAGAGCTGGTCGTCGGCCGGAGCGGGAGAACCCGGGCTCGAGGCGGGCGGCTGGGAGCGGCCGATCCGGCCCGAGTCGTGCTTCACCGGCTCGAACTTCGCGGCTTCCGCCTTGAACGTCTCCGGCCGGATCGCGTCCATCCGAACCGTGCTTTCGAGGGGAGGCTTGGGGGCGGAAGCGGGGGCGGCGTGGACGAGACCGGAGGCCGAGGGCGCGGGCGGCGCGGGGGCCGCGGGCGCGCTCATGGCCGCGACATAGGACCGATAGTCCGCGTTTCTCTCGGCCTTGATCCGGGCCGCGTCGTCATCGCCCTCGTCGCGGAAGAGCGTGTGCATGAAGAAGGCGAGGTTGAACGTGGTCGGCGAGTAGTCGCCGGAGAAGAGCAGGGTGTCGACCGCCTTCTTGAAGGTGGTCGCGTCCTTGAATCGCCGGGCCGGATCCTCGGCGAGGGCCTGGGCGAGCAGGGTGGCGAGGGCCTTGGGAATGGGGTTGCCGTCGGTGCCGGGCGAGTGGATGCGCGCGGCTTCGATGCTCTTGAGGGTCGATTCCGTCCGGGGCAGGGCGGACCCCGTGAGCATCTCGAAGAGCTGAGCCCCCAGACTGAAGACATCGGCCCGCACGTCGAGGGGCGATGCGCCCTCCACCTCGGGCGCCAGGAACCCGGCTTCGCGGACGCCGACGCAGTTCGCGTTTCTCAGAACGCGGGGCGGAAGGCCGAAACCGCGCACGCTCACCTCGCCGTCATGAGAGACGTGGATGAACTCCGGAACCAGGAAGCCGTGAGTCTGCTTCTTGCCCTGCGCCGCCTCGAGCGCCGCCGCGGCCTTGCTCGCAATCAGGAGGGCGTGGTCCGCGGCGAAGGGATGGCCCTCGGTCTGCGACCGCTCCATGAGCGCGCCCACCGATCGACCTTCGAACATCTCGTAGGCCGCGAACGCGGTCTTGTCGAGGCGTCCGGCCTCGAAGCCGCGGACCACCTGGGCGTGCTGGACCTGGAGTCCGTTCTTGAGCCCGTCGGCGAGGGCCTGGGCGACCTCGGGAGCCAGGAGCTCGGAGCGGAAGAGCTGAACGTGGCGCTCGTATCCGGAAGCCCCGATTTGAACCGCGCGAAAGAACGACCCGGCGCTGGTTCGCGCGTCCTCGAACTGCAGGACGAACCGACCGTATCGCTCTTTGGTCTCCAAGTGGCGCCTCGCTTCAATGACACTGAACGCCAGGGGCCTGCGACCTCCCGAAGTCCGATCGGTCCAGGGCGGCTGTCGTGCGGGGAACGCTACACGCCGGGCGACCCCGCGGTCAACGTCAGCGCTCCGATGTTCCGGCCTTGAGCACCACGCGTCCATGCTCGGGGGTCGTGAACACCGCTCCTTCGTCGCGGTCGATGGAGACGCACTTCCAGCCCTCGACCGAATCCCCCACCGAGATCACGCGGATTTCGTCGCGAACCCGGATGGACACGCGGCTCTTCCCGTTCGAGATCAGGAACGCGACCAGGGTGAAGGGCGGAGCGGGTGCTTGTTCGAGGGCCGGCATAGGCAGGGCCGGCGCCGTCGGGGAAGGCGTTGCCTTTCGCACGAGGCCGGGCCCGGGCGCCGGTCTGGGAGCCCGTGTTTCAGGCGAAGCCTCGGCCGGAGGCGCCTCCGGGGTGCCCGTGCAGGTCCTCGGCGCGGGAATGATGCCTCCCGGGAACGACTCGAAGACCCCGGTCGCGGCCGAGACGCCCCAGTTCCCGCTCTTGTCGCGAACGGTGGCTCCCCGCAGGAAGCCTCCACGGGCCGGGTCCCCGAGCCTCCGAAGCAGTTCCAGGGCCATGGCGCGCGGGCCGGACGCGTCCACGGTGGCGCCGCCGTCGGGGCCGCCGGTCACGGTGAGCGCGAAGGGAGACAAAGACAGGCCGGCGGCCGCGGCCACCGTGCGCTGACGCAGGGCGGCCGGATCCGAGGAGGCGCGGCAGACGGTGGCAAGAGCGACGCCGATGCGCGCGCGCAACGCCTCGGTCTCGCGGAGTTCCCGCTCGGCTTTCACCCGGTCGCGCCGGATCCGGCTCTGCTGGCTCAGCCGATTCTCCTGGCTGGCCCGCATCGGAGAGACCGCGCCGAACCAGACCACCGCCGCCGCGAGCCAGGGCAGAAGCGCGAGGACTTCACGGCTCGGCCAGCGCTTCATCGCGCCCTTCCCTTCGGACGATGAACGACCACCACCGTCGCCCGGACCAGGCCGGGGCGGCTTTCCGAACCCGGCCGGACATCGGAGAAACGCTCGGACTTCGAAAGGGCGCTCAGGAATCGATCGTAGGCCGCGGGTCCGCGCGCGACCACACCCAGGTCCACCCGGGCGGTGGCATCGGGCTGGTACTCGAACCGGTAGCTCACCACGGACACGCCCTCGGGGAGGATCTCCGCGAGATCGGCCATGACCCGCTCGGGCGACGACTCCACGCTCGAAGCCGCCACGAGGAGGTCCGGACTCTTGAGCAGCGTCCGCCGGGCGCTCTGAGCGTTCTGGGCGAGGCTCGCCACCTCGGCGGCCGCC
>DAORUA010000125.1:0-9557 GCA_035432945.1 Vicinamibacteria bacterium
GACCGGGTGAGCCCGGGGAAGGGCTTCGGCACGCATCCCCATGCCGACATGGAGATCATCTCCTACGTGATCGAGGGCGCCCTCGAGCACCAGGACAGCCTCGGCACGAAGGCGGTGATGAAGGCGGGCGACGTGCAGCGGATCAGCGCCGGGCGCGGCGTGCGCCACAGCGAGTACAACGCCTCGGCCAAGGACCCCGTTCACTTCCTCCAGATCTGGATCGAGCCGGACGAGGAGGGCGTCACTCCCGAGTACGCCGAGCGCTCATTCGGCGGCGTTGAGCCTGGCTCCCTCCACCTCATCGCATCGAAGGGCGGCCGACACGATTCCCTCTCCATCCACCAGGACGCGGACGTCTACGTGGCGAAGCTCCCGGAGGGGCGCAGCATCGACCACTCGTTCGCGGCCTCGCGCTCGGGCTGGGTGCAGGTAATCGAGGGCGAAGTGCTCGTGAACGGCGAGAAGCTCGGAGCCGGCGATGGCGCGTCCATCAACGACACCCCGCAACTCCGGCTGACCGCGGCGAGGGACGCGCACTTCCTCTTCTTCGACCTCAACTGACCCCGCCCTCCTTACGGCTTCGAGCCGATCGCCGCTAAGCTCCTTGGCTCTCCCTCATCCCTGAAAGGACCCTCCGTTGACTCAAGCCAAAGCCTTCGCCGCCTTCGACAAGACCTCGCCGCTCGGACCGTTCACGTTCGAGCGCCGCGAACCCCTCGCCCGCGACGTCCAGTTCGACGTTCTCTTCTGCGGCGTCTGCCATTCGGACCTCCACACCGTGAAAAGCGAATGGCCGGGAACGACCTATCCGTGCGTGCCGGGCCACGAGATCGTCGGCCGGGTCACGAAGGTGGGCGCCGAGGTGAAGAAGTTCAAGGTGGGCGACTCCGTGGCCGTCGGTTGCCTCGTCGATTCGTGCCGCACCTGCGGAAGCTGCAAGGAGGGCCTCGAGCAGTACTGCGAGGGCGGGTTCCAGATGACCTACAACAGCCCCGACAAGCACATGCCCGGCCAGCAGACCTACGGCGGCTATTCGACCCAGATGGTGGTCGATGAGGACTTCTGCCTGCGCGTCTCCGACAGGCTCGACCTCGCGGCGGTGGCTCCGCTCCTCTGCGCCGGCATCACCACCTACTCGCCCCTGCGCCACTGGGGCGTCGGCAAGGGGAAGAAGGTCGGGATCGTGGGCCTGGGCGGCCTGGGCCATATGGGCGTCAAGTTCTCCCACGCCTTCGGCGCGCACACCGTTCTCTTCACCACCACCGCCGGGAAGGCCGCAGACGCGAAGCGTCTCGGGGCCGACGAAGTGGTGATCTCGAAGGACCAGGACGCCATGATGAAGCACGCGGGCTCCTTCGACGTCATCCTCAACACCGTCTCCGCGTCGCACAATCTCGACGCGTTCAGCATGCTGCTGAAGCGCGACGGAACCCTGGTGCTCGTAGGCGTCCCCGAGGTGTCGCACCCTTCGCCCAACGTCGGGATCCTGATCTTCGGCCGTCGCTCCATCGCGGGGTCGCTCATCGGCGGCCTCAAGGAAACCCAGGAGATGCTCGACTTCTGCGCCGAGCACAACATCGTCTCCGATATCGAGAAGATTCCCATGCAGAAGATCAACGAGGCGTACGGGCGCATGCTCAAGAGCGACGTGAAATACCGGTTCGTGATCGACATGGCATCTCTCAAGGGCTAAGTCCATTGGGGTGAGTCGCTTGGACGCCTGAAGGCCGTCGCTTGCGCGACGGCCTTTTTTTTCGCCTGATGCCTATTAATCATGGTGTCGGGCGCCGTTTCGGGCGTACTCTGTAGCTGGTGAATCAGACGTAGGGAGGATCCAATGAAGGCTACCGCGGGCGTTTTCGCTTTCACTCTTCTCGTCAGTGCGCTCATGGCGGGTACGAGCCAGGCTCAGACCACTCCCAGCCGCTGCGCCGACTGCCATTTCGCGAACCCGAGGTCGGTATCGAGGTGGCACCTGTCGGAGTGGGATCATTCCGCGCACGGGCGCGCCAGCGTCGGTTGCGAGAAGTGCCACGGCGGCGATCCGAGCACGTTCGAGTCGTTCCTCGCTCATCAGGGCATATTGAGCGCCCGGAACCCGGCGAGCCCGGTGAATCGGATCAACCTTCCGAAGACCTGCGGCGCCTGCCACCCCGGGCCGTTCGCGGCGTTTCAGAAGAGCCGCCATTACGAGTTGTTGCGGGAAGGCAACCCGGACACGCCCACCTGCGTGACCTGCCACGGGAACGTGGGCGCTTTTCTTCTCTCTCCCAAATCCCTCTATTCGGAGTGCTCGAACTGCCATGCCGCGGGAAAGGTGGCCCCCCGGGGCGACTTCCCGGCCGAGGGCAAGATCGTGCTCACCAGCGTCCAGGAGGTCCGGGCTTCCCTCGATGAGGCGAAGACGTTGATCAAGCGGGTCAAGGACAAGGCCCGGCGGGAAAGCCTGGAGGCCGAGCTCGAGGACGCCCGGACCCCGCTGCTCGAGGCGGTTCACTTCGCTCATATGTTCGTGTTCGACCGGATGCAGGATCGCCTTTTCATCGCGCGGAAGCGGGCGGAGATGCTCATCGAGCAGGCGGCGAATCCAGGCCCTCCGGAAGGAGAGTGAGGCTCCCATGACCACCATTCATTTCCCTCTCGATCTTCCCCTTCCCGCCCGGGTTCCGGAGACCGTGGCCTGGCGGCATCCGCAACCGCTCCGCCTCGATGGCCACGCCCTCGGCGGAACGCCCGCCAAGGACCTTCGGCTTCGATACACCCCGGTCTCCATAGCCATGCACGCGGCCGTCCTCGCCGCCTTCGTCCTCGGCCCGCTGCTCGGAGACCTCCAGTCTCCCGAGCCCGCGATCGGCCTGCGCGCGTTCTTCGCCGAGCCGGGGATCGTGGCCCCTCCTCCACCGCCTCCGCCTCCCGCGGCCGCGCCCCGGGCGGCGGTGAAGCCGAAGACGCCCCCGCCGGTCACGACCGCGAACACCTTCGTGGCGCCCGTGGAGATTCCCGACCAGATCGCCCGCCCCTCGATATCCGTGGGCGAGGGCGGGGTCGCGGGCGGGGTGGAGGGCGGCGTCGAAGGAGGAGTCGTGGGCGGAATCGTGGGCGGTCTCCCCACCGAGATAGCCCCGCTCGCGAAGCCCAGGCCCCAGGCCATTCGCGTGGGCGGAGAGATCCGCGAGCCGAAGCGGCTCGTCTACGTCCCTCCGGAATACCCGCTGATCGCGTCGCAGGCCGGGGTCCAGGGGATGGTCATCCTCGAAGCGCGGGTCGGCACCGACGGACACGTGCTGGAGGCCTCCGTCCTGCGGGGCCAGCCGCTCTTCGACGAGCCCGCGAAAGCCGCGGTCATGCAGTGGCGGTATCAGCCCCTGCTTCTCAACGGCGTGGCCATGGAGTTCATCCTTACCGTCACCGTCAAGTTCAGCATCAGGACCCCCGAGTAACCCGTTCCGGGAAGGAGACGCAGCATCGCCATGTTTCGAGTCAAGGACGTCATGACCGACGAGGTCATCACCAGCCGCGCCGGCGATTCCCTGGAGTCCGCGGTCCGGATCATGGAGGAGCGCGGCTGCGGGTGCGTCCCGGTGGTGGATGCGGCCAACAAGGTCGTGGGCCTCGTGACCGACCGTGACGCGGTGATGTGCGCGCTCCGCGAGAAGAAGCCGCTCGCCGACCTGCGGGTCTCGGATGCCTGCACTCACGGCGTGGTCTGCTGCGATGCCACCGACACTCTCGAGCGGGCCGAGGTTCTGATGCGGGTCAACCACGTGAGGCGCCTGCCCGTCCTCGGTCCGGACCGCGTGCTGGTGGGCGTCATGTCCCTCACCGATCTTGCCCGGCACCTGGAGCTCTCCGAGGGCGAGGGCTGCACCGGCCTCAGCCCGAGGCACATCGCCGTGCTCCTGGCCGAGACCTCGGGCGTCCGGCAACCTCCGGTGACGCTGGAGCACACGCGGAATCGGGAGAACGGACCGCATCCCATCATCGAACCCATCTTCCACGGATAGGAGGCGACAGTGACCACGCTCAAGGATCCCCCCAGGAACATCCTGGTCCCCATCGATTTCAGCGAATGCTCCGAGAAGGCGGCCACCGCCGCGTGCGCCCTCGCCGCGAAGACAGGCGCGACCGTTCATCTGCTCCATGCCTACGTGATCCCCGTGGAATCGGTGGGGCTCGCCCTCGCCGTGTCCCAGCACTACGTCGAACAGTTCGTGGGGGAGTCGAAGACGCAGCTCCAGGAACTCGGCTCCCGGCTGTGCCCCGGCGCCGTCCTGGGTCCCTTTCTGGTCGAGAGCGGCGATCCAAGGGAAGTGATCACGGAGGAAGCGAAGAAGCTCCACGCCGAACTGATCGTGATGGGCACCCACGGCCGCCGCGGGATCACCCGGGCGCTCATCGGCAGCGTGGCGGAGAGCGTCGTCCGCACCGCGCCGTGCTCGGTCCTGGTCGTTCGCTGAAGTCCCGACCGTTCCGCGCACATCCGGGGCGCGGCGTCGGTTCGGCGCGCCGCATTAGGCTCGGCCCGGAGCCCTGGGGGACAATCCGCACTCCTATGAGCCCCGCCCCCGCCTCCCGCCGTGGCTTCCTCGGCGCCGTCGCCGCCGCCACGGCCGGGCTTCTGATGCCCAAAGGCGTCCTCGCCCAGCCCCTGGCCCCGCGCGTGCTCCGGTTCGATCACCTCCATACGGGCGAGAAGCTCGCCATCGAGTACTGGAAGGGCGGGACCTACGAGTCCGAGAGCCTGAACGCCATCAACCATCTGATGCGCGACTTCCGGACCGGCGATGTCCACCCGATCGACCCGCCCCTCCTGGACCTGCTTCACGACCTGGCCGAGACGACGGGCACGCGCCGGCCATTCGAGATCATCTCCGCCTACCGCTCGCCTTCGACCAACGCCGGTCTGCGCTCTCACAGCGGCGGCGTCGCGAGCAACAGCCTGCACCTCAAGGGAATGGCCATCGACGTCCGCCTCCACGACGTTCCCCTGAAACAACTGCGCCGCGCGGCCCTGGATTCCCGCCGCGGCGGCGTCGGGTACTACCCGGATTCGAACTTCGTGCACGTCGACACCGGCCGCGTCCGGACCTGGTAGTCGAGCCTCCTCGGGGCACCTCTTCTCGATGCGCCCCCGGGGCGCGGGCTAGGACGCCTTCTTTCGGGTTCTCAGGGCCTTGTCGAGCGGGAGATCGTGATCGTAGATGTCGTCGGCGAAGTGAACCGCGTTCTCCGCGGGAATCACGGTGGCGGTGACGTAGTAGATCACCACGCGGATGGGGCGGGTCAGGGGCACCCTGAGCGATGGCTTTCCGGTCATGGCCTCGACGATCTTCTCCCGCGTCCACTCGGGCTGATCCTTGAGCGCCCATACCGCGAGCCCCACCGGGTCCTCGACCCGGATGCATCCGTGGGAGAAATCGCGGCGGGCGCGACCGAACAGTTCAGGCGCGGGAGTGCTGTGGAGGTACACGTTGTCGTCGTTCGGGAACATGAACTTCATCTGGCCGAGCGAGTTGTTCGGGCCGGGGCGCTGACGCAGGCGCAACTCGCCCTTCGCCAGGCGCGCCACGTTCTCCGGGGTGGGCTCCACCTTTCGGGCGTCGTCGCCCTGTCCGTCCACCATCTCCATGTCCTGGCGTTCGAGGTAGCCGAGGTTGCGCCGGAGGATGGGAATGATCTCCTTTTGAAGAATTGACTTCGGAACATTCCAGTAGGGCAGGAAGATCAGGTGCGTCATTTCCCCCATGAACACCGGGGTCCGGGTGTTCAGGGCCTTGCCGACGATGACGCCCATGTCGAAATCTGGGGCGCCCGTCTCGGGCACGCTGTTCCAGGCAAAGAGGCGGAACATCGGCACGTTGACCGCCACGAAGGCGCGGTCGCCGAGGTGGGGGAGCCAGCGCATCCGCTCCATCGCGAGTTCGATCTGCCGCACGCGCCACCGCAGAGGGACGTTGAGGGCGATCCAGGTGGCGCGACCCAGGATGCCGTCATCCTCGTAGCCGTGGCGGGCCTGGAAGTGCTTCACTCCCTCGACCAGTTCGCCCTCGTACACGGGCGGCTCGGCGAGCCGCGACGCGCCCTCCCGCAGGTCGCCAAGGGCGATGAGCCGGGTGCGGACGATGTGCAGCGCCTCCGCCGTGTCCCCGGGCTTGATCGGCTTCCTGGGCGGGTCCTTGAGGCGCGGAAACACCGTGCCTTCGGTGAGCGCGAGCGCGCGGTATCGGGGCAGCATCGAGCGCAGGAGGCGATACTGCACCAGGGGAGGGGTGATCGACTCGATCGTCTCTTTCACGCGCCCCTTGCGGGCCGCGTCGATGAGCATGGCCGCGTAGTCGTGCTCGTCCGGCGGCAGGGAGATGAGGAAGCCGATGTCCCGGGGGTCCACGCGGCCGCGGTGGAAATGGCGAAGGTAGCGCATCATCGAAAGCGACATCGACGCGTCGAAGGCCGCGGCATCGCGAACCGACGGAGGCGAGCCCTCCAGCAGCTTCTTTCCGAGTGCTGCAAGATCCGCGGCACGGTAGTCCGCGGGGTCAAGGCCCTCGGCCGCCGCGTCGTTCAGGACCGCGAGAACGTCGCCTGCGCTCTTCGTCGGGCGCAGGGATCCATCCACCCACAGCGGCGCCTCGGCCGCGTCCGGGTAGATCTGCGAAAGCACCTTCTGCGCTCGAGCCGAGGGGTCGAAGTAGGGGTCGGGCCTGGCGAGCCAGGCCCGGAGCGCCGCCACCAATTCGACGGAGGGAGTGGGAGACGCCGCGGGCGCCTGGGTCTGCCCGGCCGGCGCCGGAGAGGCGGCGGGGGGCGGCGCCGGCTTTCCGCAGGCCAGGAACGCGGCCACGAGGCCCGCCCCGGCGGCCCTATTCAACCAGGATGGTCGACGGCGGGTCACTGGACGAGCGGGTACTTGCGAGCCTGGACTTGAGCAGGGTGATTTCATCGAGCAGGTCCAATGCAAGAGCGATGCCCGCCAGGTTCACCTCGAGATCCCGGGACAGCCGAAGGGCGGTGCGGGCGCGCCTGAGGGAGGCGCCGACGAAGCGCCACTCCTCGGGAGTGGCGCCTTCGGGATCGAGCACGCCTTCGACCACCCAGGCCCGGATCTCCTGCTCCGGCACACGAGAGGCCTGGCACAGCTCGACCAGGGTGAGATGGATCTCCTCTTCCACCACCAGGCCCGATCCGAGATCGCGCTCCTTCCCCGTCATGGGACTCAGGCCTTGCCTTCGCGGGGATTGAACCTGAACGCCCGCGCCATGGCCTGATAGGCCTCGCGCGCCGAGTCGGTATCGGCCGGCGGCAGGGCGATGGAGAGAACCACGTAGAGATCTCCGGGCGGCTGTCCGGGGATCCCCCGGCCCTTGAGGCGCATCTGGCGGCCGGCCGACGAGCCGGGCGGGATGGTGAGCTGGATCGGTCCTTCCGGGGTCGGCGCTTCGACTTTCGCGCCGAGGGCCGCCTCCCAGGGGGCGAGCTTCAGATCGACGTAGATGTCGCGGTCGTCGATCCGGAAGACGGGATGGGAATTGAAACCGACCTCGAGGTAGAGGTCTCCGGGCGCTCCCTTGCCCACGCCCGGTCCGCCCTGCCCCGCGAGACGGAGGTGCTGACCCGCGCGAATGCCCTTCGGGATGTTGACGTCGAGGGTGCGCTCGCGCGAGACCATCCGGCCCTGGGCGTCGTAGGACGGCATGCGGAGCGAGATCGAGCGCTGCGCTCCCCGGAAGGCGTCCTCCAGATCGATCATCACCTTCGCGTGATGGTCTTCGCCCTGGGCGTGGATGTTCGGCCTGCGTGATCCGCCGCCCGATCCGCGCCGGCCGAAGAAGGCCTCGAAGAAATCGTTCGGGTCGAAGTCCCCGGTCTCGCCTCCGCGGAACTCGAAGCCCGCGTCCCAGCCGGGGGACGGCTTGAAGTCCTGACCCGCCTTCCACTGGCTGCCCATCTGGTCGTAGAGGGCGCGCTTCTCCGGGTCCTTGAGGACCTCGTGCGCTTCGCCCAGCTCCTTGAACCGCGCCTCCGCGTTCGGTTCCTTGCTGACGTCGGGATGGTACTTGCGGGCGAGCCTGCGGTAGGCCGCCTTGACCTCGTCCGGCGTCGCCGTCCTCGGGACGCCCAGGATCTCGTAGTAGTCCTTGAATTTCATCGTCGCCTATACCGTATCACTCGCGATCGTTCGCGTTTCGGCCCGGCCGCGACATCTATCGAACCAGCCTTCCGATCATGAAGTACACCCGGGTTTCCCCGCCCTGGCCCACGCTGGCCCCCGCGAACAACGGGCCGATGAGCGTGTCGGAGGCGAGGCCGGCGGTGAAGCTCGACTTGAACCTCGCGCGGGAGGGATCGTCGAACACGCTGCCGGTCTCGACGAGGGTCTCGAAATACATCCTGCCGCCCAGGAGCTTGGGCAGCCGGCCCACGGGAATCTTGTAGGTGACGCTTCCCAGCAGGTACCTCGGGCCGCGGAAGGCGTAGGGCGGGTAGGCTCCCAGGCGGAACGGCCCGCCGAGACCGAACTGGTGGAGGATGGGCGGGTCGCCCCCGAAGCTCGTGCCGCCGTCCATCGTGAGGCTCAGCACCTTCTCGCCCCAGACCGGGCGCGCGGCGAGGAACCCGCCCTCGACCGTGCCGAAACGGCGCGGCGCTTCGGGAGCCTCCAGGAACCACTGCGCGGTTCCGTTGAGGCGCAGGCCCCGGCTCGCCAGGTACGCGGCGTCGCGGCCATCGTAGTCGAAACGCGCGCGGAGAGCCTGTTCGGAGCCGCTGGTGCGGGGCAGGTCGGGGTCGCCCACCCGGGTCACGCTTCGGAGGTAGGCGATGTCGTAGCCCACGCGGAAGCGGGTGCTGCCGCCCGAGTTCCAGCCGATATCGAGTCCCGCGCCCGCGCGCTGGCGCGCGTAGATGGCCAGGAGATCGCCGGCCTCGTAGAGGTTCTCGCTGGTCCGGGCATAGCGCGCGCGCGGGCTGATGAAGGCTCCGCCGTGCAGGGGGCGTTCGCCGCCCAGGGGCTGGTAGAGCTCGGTGCCGAAGGCGAGGGTGGATCCGACCGAGGCATCGAACCGCCACTCCGATCCGAGACCGGTCACATCCATCAGGGTGATGCGTGAGCCGAGGCTCAGGCTCACGTCCTTGTCCTCGTTGTTGACGTCGAGCGCGAAGCGGACGAAGGGCGGGGCGTAGGACTTGTCGCGGATTTCCACGCCGAGGCCCACGGTGTCGCCGATGACCCGCCGGCCGTAGGTGGCGCTCGCGTATCGCCCCAGTCCGATGATGTGGTTGATATCGACTTCGAGGTCCTCGGCCTTCGGGTTGGTGCCGATGTGGCGGACGAGGTGCTCCGAGATCTGCGCGCCCGCCCCGTCCGAGACGCCGCTCACCTCCACGAAGGTCACGGGCTCACGTCCGGGCTTCTTGCGCGCCTCCAGTTGCGCCCGAAAGGCCTTCCACGCGTCGTCGTCGAGGGCGTAGGGCAGCAGCGCGTCCCGCTTCGCCTCGGCGGCCTGGTAGCCGCGGAGCGCGAACTCGTCGCTCTTCCTGAAGTCGGCCGCGGTCAGGCC
>DAORUA010000126.1:0-9489 GCA_035432945.1 Vicinamibacteria bacterium
TGAAGCGGCTCAGCTTGAACTCGAGGCCGCCGCCGCCGTC
The DNA here is from genome assembly GCA_035432945.1 of Vicinamibacteria bacterium. Lineage (GTDB taxonomy): Bacteria > Acidobacteriota > Vicinamibacteria > Fen-336 > JAGNNV01 > JAGNNV01. The sequence continues at coordinate 41 of DAORUA010000126.1, forward strand.
GAGGCCGAGGCCGGTGTCGGAGACCGAGATGGAGACTCCCTGGTACGGCGAGATGGACGACGACGTTCGAACCCCGCCAGCGAGGCCGTGCACGTAGATCGCCGCGGAGCCGAAGCTCTTCTTCGCGCGCAGGCCGCCCATGAAGGTGAGGAGCGTCGTGTCGGTGTCCGCGAGCGTCCCGAATTCGGCGGAAAAGTCCCCCACCACCGAAAGGGGCCCGGTGAGGCGGTACTCCGGGGCGAGCCGAACACCGTTCAGGTTCCCGTCATCCGAGTGGAGGAAGGCATACCCCGCGTAGAACCCGAACTTCTTCTCCTGGGGCTGCGCGGGCGCCGCGTCCTGGGCCTGCGCCGTCCCGGCCACGGACAGGAGCGCGCCGAGCATCGCCGCGAGGGCGCGCGACGTGAGACGGTTCTTCAGTTTCATGGTTCTCGGGAATCCTTGGTTCGTTCTTATCGGTGAAAGAGGCATCCGCCCGTGAGCGGCCGGGGCAGCCGGCCGGAGACTTCAGGCCAGCAGGCCCACGCCCGCGCCCACGTTGTATCCCGGGAACAGGGTCGCCATGTCGGTGAGACCGAGGTGCTTCCTCGCGATCTCCGCATAGACGTCGCGAAAATCGGTGGTCGCGGCCAGGTCGCGGTTCTGATAGAGCTGGGTCGGAGACAACCCGGGCCAACGCCCGAGCATCCGCCCGCCCCGCACCGAACCGCCAAGGGCGATCACCGCGTGGGCCGAGCCGTGATCCGTGCCCGCCGACCCGTTGACGTACGCGGTCCGGCCGAACTCGGAGACCATCAACACCACGACGTCGTCCAGCAGTCCGCCCAGGTCCTGGGCAAACGCCGCGAGCGAATCCCCTATGCGCGGCAACTCGGTCTGGTGCGCGGCCAGCTGTCCGGAGTGGGTGTCGAAGGCGCCTCCGACGCTGATGAAGATCGTCCGCGTGCCGAGGCCGGCCTTGATGATGGCCGCGGCCTGCCGGAGCGACGTCCCGATGCTGGCGTTTGGATAGATAGCACCGTTGGCCGGCGCGGTGGTCAGCACCGGCGACCGGACGATGGTGTCGATGGCCTCGAACGTCTCACGCCCGACCTTGCCCACCGCGTCCTGGCGGGAGCCGTACATGCCGCGCAGCGCCGCCTCCGCCTCCGCCCTCCAGTTGGCGCCCACCTTGAGATTGAAGGTGGTGAGGTTGGTCGCCACCAGCACCGGTTCCGGTCCCATGAACGACCGCGGGAGCTGGCTCTGAAACGCCACCGCCTCCGAGACCGATCCGCCCGGAATCGCCTTGATCGCGCGATCGAGCCAGCCCGTGGTGGTCCCCTTGTTGGCCGGGGTTCCCGTCTCCATGAAGTCCTGGGCGTCGAAGTGGGAGCGCGACAACTCGTAGTTGCCCACCGCGTCGACGATGGCCAGTCTCCCCTGATTCCACAGGGGCATCAGTCCCGACAGGGAGGGATGCAGGCCGAAGGTGTCGTCGAGCCGCAGCACGCCGCCCGCCTGGCCGGGCCGGGGAATGGCGATGGCCCCTCGGATGTTGTAGTAGGTGGGGTCCCCGTAGGGGACGACCATGTTCAGGGTGTCGATGCCGCCACGGATGAAGATCTGGACGAAGACCTTGGCCCCGGTCGCGGCCTGGGCGGTGCGAGACATGAGGGCGGAGGGGCCGAAACCGATTCCGACCGCGGCCGCGGAGGCGCCCCGGAGAAAGATCCGGCGAGAAGCATCAAAGGGCATGTTCATGATCTTTCTCCTACCGGACCTGGGTGTCGGGGCTCGCGAGCAGGAGGGCCGAGACCCGAACCGCCGACGAGGGAGTGGTGATTCGCGTGTCCACCCGCGCGGCCGCGTCGACCGTGCTGGCGAGGAGGGTGCCCCCGTAGACCGCGGTGTTCGCGGCCTTCGCCACCGACGTGGGATTCGAGAGATCGGCGCCGACCGCGTAATTCCGCACATTGACCGCGACCCCGTTGATCAGGCCCTGGGCGAGGTCGAGGGCGAAGTTCATCCGGTAGACCTGAGACGAGGGGTTCAGCCACTCCGCCCCGCTGTCCGAGTAGCCGGTGGGCGGGATGCACTGGTACAAGGGCTGTCCCATCTGGGAGAGGTAGCCCACCACGCTCCGGGTAGCCGACGCGACCTGCCCGCCCACCGCGCGGATGGAACTGACCACGTATTCGAAAGGCGTCCTGGGCTTTCCGGTCGGGCTGAAGGCCTCGGCCCAGAACTCCGGGGAGCCGATCATGGCCCTCATGACCTCCTTGATGTCGCCGTCGGTCGCGAGCCAGGCTTCGGTCATCCGGTCCACCAGGGCCGCGGGCGGATCATCGGACGCGAAACGCCTCGCGAGCTTGGTGGAAACGAAGCGCGCGGTCCCGGGATGGGTGGCCAGGTACTTGATGAGGCGGTCGCCGTCGTCCTTGCCGCCTCCGGCGGCCAGCTGAAGGCCGAAGATGCTCTTGGACCCGTTGTCGTGCCGCGCCGGACTGTAGAGGAAGTTGCCGCCGCGGGCGAGGTTGTCGATGCCCCATCCCGTGAACGCCCGCGCCGCCTCGTAGACATCGGTCTGGGTGTATCCGGCGTCCACGCCCACGGTGTGAAGCTCGAGGATCTCGCGGCCGTAGTTCTCGTTGAGGCCCGAGATCAGCACGCCGTTCACGGTCCGGCCGGCATTGGAGAGGTAGTTGTCGAGGTAGAACAGCATGGCCGGGTGCTCGGCGGTGGCCTTGAGCAGGGTCTCGAACTTCCCCATCGCGTTTGGACGGATGGCGTCGCGCTCGTAGGACTGGATGGAGTACCGGACGAAGCCGTCGTTGATGTTGACGTTGAAGTGGTTGAACCAGAAGTCGGCGAGCGCCTCTTCGAGCTGGTTCGTGGTGTGGACCGAGCGCACCAGCTTGGCGTTGTAGAGGTTGTCCACGTACGCCTGAATCGAGGACCCCTGGTTTCCCGAGTCCGCGTAGGTGACGAGCACCTGCGTGGTGGTGAGCTTCAGGGTGTTGTTGTACGGAGCCAGCCGGGACTCGAGTGCGCCGTCGGGTTTCGGATCGAGCTGACCGTCGATGTAGTCCTCGATCCCCCGGTCGAGGAGAGCTTCGACATCGCCCGGACGCGGGCCGAACCCCAGCCGATTCAGGGCGTGAAGTGCAGTCTTTCGTCCGAGTTCCGACGCGGTGAGACCCATGGAGACCTCCGTATTCAAACAACTGAACCTGGCATGGGCGCTTGGGGTGAGCCGGAGCCTCGGTTGAGCGATAATGAAGGCTCAAGTTCGGCGTGTCAAGCAACGGATCTCACGAAAACCGCCCATCTGTTGAGTTTGGACCGGTCGCCGCCCCAATTCGTTGAGCCTCCCGCCGGAACGAGTTGTCGCCCACCATCACCCCGGGCCTCCCCGGGGATCAAGGAGCAGCAAGAAAGCCATGAGCGTCACCGCCATCCGCCGTGTCCCCGAACCCCGGAACGAACCGGTCAAGACCTACGCCCCCGGAAGCCCGGAGCGGGCCGAGTTGAAGAGCCGTCTCAAGTCCATGGCAGCCGAACGGGTGGACATCCCCATCGTGGTCGACGGCCAGCGCATCTTCATCGGGAAGACCTCCAGCGTGGTCTCCCCACACAACCACCGCCACGTCCTGGCCGAGTCTCATGAAGCGACCCCCGCTCACATCCAGGCCGCCATCGACGCGTCCAAGCGCGCCCAGCGGGAGTGGGGCTCCTGGTCGTTCGAGGACCGCGCCGCCGTCATCCTGCGCGCGGCCGACCTCCTCTCCGGCAAGTACCGCGCCGAGATCAACGCCGCGACCATGCTCGGGCAGTCCAAGACCGTGCACCAGTCCGAGATCGACGCCGCCTGCGAACTCACCGACTTCTTCCGTTTCAACGTCGCCTTCGCCCGGGACCTGATCAGCGAACAGCCGATCTCCAGCGACGGGATGTGGAACCAGACCGACTATCGCCCCCTCGAGGGCTTCGTCTACGCGATTTCGCCCTTCAACTTCACGGCCATCGGCGGGAACCTCGTCACCTCTCCCGCGCTCATGGGCAACGTGGTCCTCTGGAAGCCGGCCCACACCTCCATGCGCAGCGCCTGGGTGATCATGAACATCCTCGAGGAGGCGGGCATGCCTCCCGGTGTCGTCAACCTCGTCACCGGCAACTCGCGCATGATCACGGACGTGGTGCTCGCCTCGCCGGACCTCGCGGGCGTCCACTTCACGGGCAGCACCGCGGTCTTCCAGTCCATCTGGAGCCGGGTCGGCAAGGACATCGCGCAGTACCGGGCCTACCCGCGCCTCGTCGGCGAGACGGGGGGCAAGGACTTCATCGTCGCTCACCCGTCCGCGAACGCCACGGAGGTGGCGGTGGCCATGGTCCGGGGAGGATTCGAGTACCAGGGCCAGAAGTGCTCGGCCGCGTCGCGCGTCTACCTGCCGAAGTCTCTGGCCAAGGACGTCATCGAGCAGGCGGTCGCGATCATGAAGGAGATCAAGATCGGCGACACCTCGGACTTCCGCAACTTCATGGGCGCGGTGATCTCGGAATCGGCCTTCGACAGCATCGCGGAGTACATCGATCACGCGCGGAAGAACTCCAACATCGTCTCCGGGGGCGGGTGCAACAAGACCACGGGATACTTCATCGAGCCTACCCTGGTGGAGGCCAAGGACCCCGGCGAGCGCCTGATGTGCGAGGAGATCTTCGGACCGGTCCTCACGTACCACGTCTACCCGGACGAGCAGTGGTCGCAAACCCTCAACATCGTCGACTCGACCTCGCCCTACGCCCTCACCGGCGCGGTCTTCTCCCGCGATCGCCGCGCGGTCCAGGAAGCCACTCACGCGCTGCGCAACGCCGCGGGGAACTTCTACATCAACGACAAGCCCACGGGCGCGGTGGTCGGTCAGCAGCCCTTCGGCGGCGCGCGCGGTTCCGGCACCAACGACAAGGCCGGCTCCAAGATGAACCTGATGCGCTGGGTCCAGGCCCGCACCATCAAGGAGACGTTCGCGCCCGCCACCGACTGGCGCTATCCGTTCCTCGCCGCGGAGTGAGAGGCGGGGCGCCGACGTTACTCCGTGCGCAAGGCGTCGACGGGACGGAGCCGTGAGGCGCGGCGGGCGGGGATCAAACAGGCGGCCACGGTGATGATCGAAAGCCCGACCGGCATCGCCACGAAGGTGACGGGGTCCAGGGGAGTCACTTCGAAGAGCACGCTCTCGAAGATCCTGCTCAGGGCCAACGCGCCACCCAGGCCGATGGGCAGGGCCAGGCCCAGGTGCTTCGCGCCCGACCGAAGGACGAGCTTCGCGATGTCGGCGCCGGTGGCGCCGAGCGCGATCCGAACTCCGATCTCCCGTGTTCGCCGGCTCGTCGAGTAGGCGGTGACCGCGTAGATGCCGAGGGTCGAAAGGAAGAGGCCGATGGCCGCGAACAGCGAAAACAGCATGCCGAGGATCCGCGTCTCCATGCTGAGCTTGTCGATGTACTCGTCGAAGCTCGTAATGGTCGGCACAGGCAGGTCCGGATCGAGCCGGCCCACTTCCCTGCGGATCGCCTGTGCGACCGATGGGTTTGCCGATCGCGCCCTCACCAGCAGGTGCAGGGAGTAAGGAGGCCCCTCTCTCAACGGCACATAGGCGAGGGGCTCCATGGCGCCTCGCAGGCCGACTTGTCGGATGGGCGGACTGACGCCCACCACCGTCCGCCATGGCCCCTGATTGAGGCGGATCCTCTGTCCGACCGGATCCGCGCCATGAAAGTGTCGGGTCGCGAACGGTTCGTTGATGATCGCCACCGGGGCTCCGCCGACACTGTCGGCCTCGATGAACTCGCGGCCCCGCAGCATCCTCAGCCCCAAGACCCCAAAGTAGCCTTCACCTACGCCGATCATCGCCACCGGAAACGGCCCTGAACCCGCGGCGGTCTCGCGGCCCTCCAGAGTCAGCCGGGCCACCGAAGCGCCTCCCGCGGGAATGTCCGACGCCACCGTGACCGCCAGGATGTCCGGATGGGATCGAAGGGTCGCGGAAAGGCGGTCCGCGAAGGCCGTTCGGTGGGCGGCCTCCGGGTACTGGGTCTCTCCCATCGGGGTCAGCACGACCAGGAGATTCCGCCGGTCGACGCCCACGTCCACCTGCTGCATGGCAAGAAAACTTCGGATCATGAGTCCAGCGCCCGTCATGAGCGCGAGGGTCAGACTGATTTCCGCCACCACCAGACCGCTCGCGAGAGCGCGCCCGCGCGCGCCGTCGCTCGACGAACGCCCCGTTTCCTGCATGGCCTCGGACACCTTGACCCCGCTCATCTGGAGGGCCGGGGCCAGACCGAAGAGAATCCCGGATCCGACGGAAACGACGACCAGGTAGGCGAGGGACGCGGCATCCATCGACCAGTCGACCCAGTAGGGCGCTCCGAGGGGCGCGATGGCGAGCACGAAAAGACGCACGAGCGCCAGCGCGAGACCCAGCCCCGCCGCGCCGCCAAGGACGCTCAGGAGGACGCTCTCGACCAGGAGTTGTCCCGTGATCCGGAGTCGAGTGGCGCCGAGCGCGATCCGGATGGCCACCTCGCGTCGCCGGAGCTCGGCGCGAGAGAGCAGGAGATTCGCCACGTTCGTGCACGCGATCAGGAGAACGAACGTCACCGCCCCCATCGCGGTCAGGGCCATCAACCTGTCCTTGGGCCGGATGTCCCATTCGACCCAGGGCAGCAGCACAGGCTCGATCCCCTCGATCTCCCGCGGACGCGAGGCACCGATCTGACGCGCGATGCCTCGCAGTTCGCCTTCCGCCGCGGCCAGTGAGCCGGCCTCCTTCAAGCGGCCGACCAGGTAGAACCCGTATCGGAGATACCAGGAATCGCGGTTCTGAGGCGTATCGACGATGGGAACCCAGACCCGCGCTTTGCGCGGGAAGCTCATTCCCGCGGGCATCACGCCCACGATGGTGCGGGCCTCCGAGCTGAGTCGCACCTGTTTCCCCAGGATCGAGGGATCACCGCCGAAGGCGGACTGCCAGAGGCCGAAGCTCAGTATCACTACCGGTGTGGCGCCGGGCCCGGCATCCGCGGGCAGGAAGTCGCGCCCGATGAGCGGCCGCTGGCCGAGGAGAGAGAACAGGCCAGCGGTCACCAGGCAACCGTCGATTTCCTGAACGGTTCCGCGTTCGTCGGCCAAGCGGTAACCGCTGCCCATGAACGCGGCGAGGCCCTTGAACCGCGTGGCCCGATCCCGGTATTCGAGAAAATCCTCGTAAAAGGACCCGCGCTCATCCCATCCCTCCCGGAGATTCCGGGTGTGGATGTGGACGACCTCTTCGGGGCGCTCGAAGGGGAGGCTCTTGAAAAGGGCCGCGTTGTAGATGGTGAACATCATGCTGTTCACACCGATCCCCAGGGCCATCGCGCCGATGGCCGCCAGGGTCAAGGCCGGGCTCTTCATGAGCGTCCGGCCGCCGTAGCGCAGATCCGCCAGGATCCTCATAAGGGGGTACGCGGCAGGCTACCGCAAGCCGTGCACGACGGCGGTGGCGGAATGTAGTCTTGGACCACTCATGGAGACCCAGCGAACCCGCCTCGTCGGACACACCCCCGCGCCCTCCACCCAGACCGGTGGAGGGTGCCTCATCCTTTTCGGGATGCCGTTCCTCGCGGTCGGCGTCTTCGTCCTGCTGCTCTCGCTCGGCTACCTCAACCTGAAGGCCGAGACCTCGAATGACGCGCCCACCTGGGTCCTCACCGCCTTCGGCGGCGTCTTCGCGATGGCGGGCCTGGGTGTCGCCTCGGTGGGCGTCGCGGGGATGTGGCGCGCCCGGGCCGCGCGCAGGCGGAAGGAGGAGCATCCCCTCGAGCCCTGGTACTGGGATCACCCGTGGGACTCCCGGTGGGCGGAGTCGGGGGGCCTGGGCCCGGCCTTCCAGGCCTTCCTGATGTTCGTCTTCCTCGAGGCGTTCCTGTCCATGTTCCACTGGTGGGCGTTCTTCTCCGAGGAGAAGATCATCCCGCTCATGCTCTTCGTGGGACTGTTCGACCTCATCGCCCTCGCCATCCTCGGAGGCGCCATCTACGCGTTCTTCCAGCACCTCAAGTATGGGACGAGCCGGCTTCACTTCGCCCGCTTCCCCTTCCGGCCGGGACACTCGGTGGAAGGCGGCCTCGAGGCCAGCCGCAAGATCGCGAGAGCGCCGTCGATCTCCCTGACTCTTCGTTACATCGAGGAGGTCACGGAGACCAGGGGCTCCGGGAAGAACCGGAGCACGACCACGGTTCTCTACTGCCTGCACGAGGTGAAGCAGGAACTGAATGCGAGCCAGTTCGAGGGCTCGGCCGGGGAGATCCCGATCAGCATCCGACTGCCCTCGGGGGACTTCTCGAACCGGCTGATCGAGACGCCGCGGCGCTACTGGCAGCTCGAGGTCAAGGCCGAGACGCCCGGAATCGACTACGCGGCGACGTTTCTGCTGCCGGTGTACGGGACCTCTTGATCTGGAGCCCGGCCTGCGCCGGGATACGCATGGCGCGGCGAAGACGGCTGCACCCTGCTAGTAGACCCAGACGATGTCGTAGCGGAGGAGCTTGGTCGAGGTCTTCGTGGGGACCAGGGTCTTTTCCTCGAAGCGCGCGGGATCGATCTCCGACGCGCCCGCGATCTCCGCTTCGATCGCGGCGATCTCCTGCTTCAGGGCCTCGACTCGCGCCTCCGCGTTGTCCTCCATCCGGTTCTTGGAGGTCACGCCGCCCATGGCGGAGGCGCCCTTCTTGATGGTGGAGATCGGATTCGACCGTCGGCCCCCGAAGAGCGAACCCAGCATCGAAGCGCCGACTTCCAACGCTCCTTTGAACATGGCCGCCTGCTTTTCCTGCGAGCGGCCTTCCAGATCCTCGCCGGCCTTCTGCAGATCCAGCCTCTTCTTCTCGAGCTTCTCCTTCAGCTTGACCGCCTTCGCGCCCCCGCCGCCGCCTTCCAGGCGGAGCGCGAACTCCTCGCGCGATTCCCCCGGCTTCGACTGCAGCTTCGTGGCCGCGTCGAAGAAGACCTTCATCGCCAGTTCTTCGGCGAGGCGATCCTTCGCCGCCTTCTCGAGACCCTTCGCTCCCGCGGAAGCCAGGAACGCGGGCAGATCGCCGTAACGGACGGAAGCGGGGGTCGAAGGCGTCACTTTCGTGTCGTCTTCGAGATCGATGTGCTCCGTATCGAATATCTCGGCCGGCGAGTTGACGCCGATCGGGTAGAGCCGCACCCCGATCATCTCGTCCTGGTCCTTCAGCCGGAACGCGTACTTCACCAGCAGGTGGGCCTCGGCCTGGGCCGCGCCGTACTTCGAGTAGTAGAGATGCTTGAAGGGAGGCGGGAGGACGGGCGCCGCTGAGACCTCGTCGCGCGCCGCCGCGGCTGGTGCGCCCGCACCGGATCGACCGGCCATGAGCTGCCCGATCTCGTCCCGCGTGATCGG
>DAORUA010000127.1:0-9458 GCA_035432945.1 Vicinamibacteria bacterium
GCCTCGTAGATCCCGCGGCTCTTGGCTTCGATGATCCGGTTCTCGATCTGGTCCGACATGCCGAGCCCGTGCCGCCCGCCGATGGCGTTGGCCTCGAGCATCAGTTCGACCTGGTCGTCGAAGGTCTTCCCGTTCAGGGCCACGGGCCGGCCTTCCTCGAAGCGGATGGAGACGGTCTCCGGGCGGACCTCCACGTCGTCGCGCCAGGAGGCGACGCCCATGATGGGCTGCACGATCAGGATCCCCTTGTTGAGGAACTCGAGGTCCTTCGCTTCATGGGTGGCGCCGAGGATGTTGGAGTCGGTGGAGTACGCCTTTTCGACACTCATGCGGTAGGCGAAACCGGCCTTGCTCATGTACTCGGACATCTCCTTGCGGCCGCCCAGTTCGTCGATGAACTGCTGGTCGAGCCACGGCTTGTACACGCGCAGGTTGGGGTTCGCGAGCAGGCCATAGCGGTAGAAGCGCTCGATGTCGTTCCCCTTGAAGGTGCTGCCGTCGCCCCAGATGTGGACGTCGTCCTCCTTCATCGCGACCACCAGCATGGTGCCGGTGACCGCGCGGCCGAGGGGGGTGGTGTTGAAGTAGGCGACCCCCGCGGTGGAGATGTGGAAGGCGCCGCTCTGGATGGCCGCGATGCCTTCCGCGACCATCTGCGACCGGCAGTCGACGAGGCGCGCCTTCTCGGCCCCGTACTGCATGGCCTTGCGGGGGATCTCGTCGTAGTCCGTCTCGTCGGGCTGCCCGAGGTTCGCGGTGTAGGCGTAGGGAATGGCGCCCTTGGCCCGCATCCAGTGGAGGGCGGCGCTCGTGTCGAGTCCGCCGGAAAACGCGATGCCGACCTTCTGGCCGACGGGGAGACGCTGCAGGATGTTCGCCATGGGCGATGGATCTTACTTCGCGCGGGCCGAGGCCCTGGGCCCCAGTATGCGAGGGTGATCGTGTTGGGCCGGGGTTAAAGTCCCGACACGGCGCACGGCCCTCTTCGGGGCGGCAAGAAAGAGGTGATCATGGACATCGACAACTCGCGTCTCGCGATGCTCTGCCTGTCGACACTGCTGGGCCTCGCCGTCATCGGGGCCACGGTCGTGTCCGCCCTGGTGGCCCGGAATCGTCCCGAGCAATCCACCGCGGCATTCCTGGGCCTCGTCCAGGGCGGGAACTCCATCCGGCTGCTCACCACCTTCGGCATCGTCCTGGTGATGTGCTTCCTCGCCCTCGCCGGCTCCCTCTCCGAAGGCGCCATCGCGCTGATGAGCTCGGTGGTCGGGTTCATGCTCGGCGGCTTCAAGCGGGAGGCCGGGGAGGAGAAGAGCCAGGCGTGAGCGATCCCTACCGGCACGCGCACTGGGGAATCCTCGCCGCCCTGGGCGTCATCGTCGCGGGATTCTGGCCGTCGTTCTTCCGGTCCCTCGACGGGGGGGACACCGCCCACACCGTGCATGGGGTCACCGCGACGCTGTGGGTCCTTTGCGTGGCCCTTCAGTCCTGGCTCATCTCCCGGGGGCTCGTGCGCTGGCACCGGGTGGTGGCGGTTTTCGCGCTGATCGTGCTGCTGGTCATGTCGGGAGCGGCGCTGCTGATGGTCGCGATCATGCAGAGAAACACCTCGATGCCGCCGTTCCTGCCCCCCCTGCTGGCCTTCATCGACATTCCCTCCATCGCCTTCCTGCTGCTCCTGGTGGGACTCGCCCTGCGTCATGTGCGTCGGCCGGCGATCCACAAGCGGTACATGGCGGCCACCATCCTGCTGGCCCTGCCTCCCGCCCTGGGACGGCTCTACCCGTGGATCTTCGGGCCCCGCGTGGACTTCATGACCGGCCTCCACGCCGCCTTCTTCACCGTGGATCTCATCCTGATCGCCTTGATCCTTCTCGACCGGCGCCTGCCCCGCCGCTACGCGCCCTATCCGCTCTCGCTGGCGTTCTTCGTGATGGTCCAGGTCCTGATGGGGCCCATGGGCAGGAACGAGACCTGGAGAGACTTCCTCGGCTGGTACGCGGCGCTCCCCTTCCTGAGGGGCTGACCTCAGGGCGCGTGCGCCTCGCCGGCCCCGGCGCGGTTTCATGACTCTCCTGACCCAAAAACCGTAGGGGCGAGGCATGCCTCGCCGGTTGCCGGCGGGCACTTGCGGCGGGGCGGTTGCCCCCCCCGCAACGGGCCGGGCATGCCCGGCCCCTACGGTTTTGGGATTTTGGGAATTGGACCCGGTGGGACCCGTGTGCGCGGTACGGTCCTGCCATGCGACCAGAGCGCAAGAAAACCCGGCTTCGCGGATATGACTACGCTCGGTCCGGGCTCTATTTCGTCACTGTCTGCTGCCACGAGCGAGCATCGGTGTTCGGAATCGTGCGCGATGAAAAGATGCGCCCGAATGACCTCGGCGGGATCGTCAGGAAATGCTGGGAGTCCATTCCCGAGCATCACGACGGCGTGGCACTCGACGAATTCGTACTGATGCCGGATCACGTCCATGGAGTCTTGGTCCTGGGGATCGACATGAGGATCGAATGCGGGGGGCGGGCGAGGCAGGCCTCGCCCCTACTTGGGACGGTGGTTGGGGGGTTCAAGTCGGCGGCGGGGAGATTGGTCAACCTCCATCGCGGAACCCCCGGGGCGGCGGTATGGCAGCGGGGCTACCACGAGCACATCGTAAGGAACGAGGACGACCTCCGACGTATCCGCGAATACATCGTCATGAATCCATCGATGTCCCACACCCCGCACCCGTAGGGGCGAGGCCTGCCTCGCCCGTTGCAGGGGGCACGTTGACGACCGACGACCCCGTTCGGCCCGCGACCGGCCCCGCCGATCGGGCCCGTTGTCGGCCGCGCACGCACCGTTTCCCTGAACCGGGAAACGCCTGTGGCGCGACGGGGTCGCCCCCTGCGGCGCGTCGGGGTTGCCCCCCTGCAGCGGGCCGGGCATGCCCCCCTGCAACGGGCGAGGCAGGCCTCGCCCCTACGGTTTTAGGGCCTTTACCAGCACCTTCGACCGCCGGCCGCTCTGTTCGTAGCGTTCGCGGCGGAGGGGTGGCAGATCGTCGGGGGTCCCCTCGACAAAGCCGCCCTTCGACTGGAAGAAGTTGTAGGCCTGGGTGGACAGGGCGAGCAGCGACTTGAGCCCGAGCTCCCGGGCGCGATCTTCGACGAACTGCACCATGCGGCGGCCGACGCCCTGGTTCTCGTGGGTGGCGCGGACGCACAGGCACGCGAGTTCGCCCGCCTGCGTCTCGGGGTAGAGATGGAGGGCGACACAGGCCACCGGGTTCTTGTCCACCTCGAAGATGTAGTAGTCGTCGAGCTGCTTCTCGATGGCCGCGCGCGAACGGGGCAGCAACTCCTCGCTCTCCACCGAGGCCTGGATGAGCTGCTGGATGCTGCGCACGTCCCGCTTCTTCGCGCGCCGGATCTGCCGGTAGTCGTTCGCGTAGATGAGGGTGCCGATGCCTTCGTTGGAGAAGACCTCGGAGAGCAGGCCTTCATCCACGTGTCCGCTGATCACGTGCACGCGGGGGACCCCGGCCTGACAGGCGGCCACGGCGTGGCGGGCCTTGGAGATCTGGGCCGGCGCCACCGTCCCGTCCTGCAGCGCCTTCTCGAGTTCGGCCACCGCGACCTGCCGGGCGATCGCGCCGTTCACGGTCAGGCCCTCCGCGGTGGTGACGAAGATGAGCTTCACTGCCCCCAGGGCCTTCGCGACCTCGAGGGCCACGGAGTCGGAGTTGACCCGGTAGGTGTGGCCCTCGCCATCCATCCCGAGGGGCGGGATCACGGGCACGATGCCGCTCGCCATGAGCTTCTGGACGAGCTCCACGTCGATCCGCTCCACCCTCCCGGTGAAGAGGTGATCGACGCCGCGGATGATCCCGAGCGGATGGGCGATCACCACGTTGCTGCTCGCACCGCGCAGGTCGGCGGCGGAGAGGCCTTCGAGGAGTTCGTGGGTGAGGCGGTTCGCGGCGGTGAGCGCGAGTTGGAGGGTCTCCGCGTCGGTCACTCCCGAGCCTTCGAGGTCGGAAGGCTTCTCGTCGCTCTTCTCCGCCAGCGCCTGGATCTGGGCGGCCGCGCCGTGGACCAGGACGATGCGCACGTTGAGGGACCAGAGCACGGCCACGTCCATGAGCAGGTTCGGGAAATTCTCGTCCTCGACGATGGCCCCGTCGATGGCGACGACGAAGGTCTTCTCCCTGAACTGAGGCACGTACCTCAGGATGCCGCGAAGGTCGGTGGCGCGCATGGCGGCGGAAGTAGATCACAACCGCGCCTCCGACTACACTTCGCCCCGTGTCCAACGTCGATCCCACCCTCGCAACCGATTCTCAGGAAATCGAGATCCTGGCCCGCACCCTCGCGGTCGAACACGAGGCGGCGGAGAAGGCCAAGACCCAGATCTACGTCGAATCCAGCACCGAGGCGGACGCGAAGGCCGTAGCACCCACCTTCGCCCTGCCTTCTCCCTACGAAGACCGGGGAGAAATCGCGCGGGGCGGCATGGGCGCGGTGAGGCGCGCGTTCGACGCCGACCTCCAGCGTCAGGTCGCGATCAAGGTCATGCTCCCCACCCTCAGCGGCCGGGAGGCGGTGACCCAGCGGTTCGTGGACGAAGCGAGGATCACCGCCCTCATCGACCATCCCAACATCGCGCCCGTGTACCGCCTGGCCAAGGCGCCCGATGGGTCGCTCTCCCTGGTGATGAAACTCATCGAAGGCCGGTCGTTCACCAGCCACCTGCGTTCGCTGCCCCCGCCGCCCTGGCCGTGGAGCGTCCTGGATTCGGTGCTGTCGATCCTGGTGAAGGTCTGCGACGCGGTGGCCTACGCGCACAGCCGCGGGGTCATCCACCTCGACCTGAAGCCCGACAACATCATGCTCGGGCCCTTCGGCCAGGTCTACGTCGTCGACTGGGGCATCGCGCGCTACCGGCCCGGCCCCGAGCAGGAAGTGTCGCTCAAGACCCTCTCTCCCCGGGATGCGTCCACCGGCACCCCGGCCTACATGAGCCCGGAGCAGGCGTTGCGCATCGAGCCGCACATCAGCGAAGTGACCGATGTCTTCCTGCTCGGAGGCATCCTGTACGAGATCCTCACCGGGCGCCGGCCGCACGACGGACACAGCATTCCCGAGATCCTCACCTCGGCCATCCGGGGCGCGGTGATTGCGCCCGCCCTGCGCGCGCCTTATCGCTTCATCCACCCGTCCCTCGCCGACATCGCGATGAAGGCCCTGGCCGCGCGGCCCCAGGACCGCTACCAGAGCGTGCTCGACCTGCAGCACGACATCGTGGCCTTCCAGCGCGGCGAGGAACGCGCGCCGCGTCGAACCTACGAGGCGGGCAGCGTGGTCATCCGCGAGGGCGATCCCGGCGACGAAGCCTTCGTGATCGTGAGCGGAAAGTGCGTGGTCACCGCGACCAGCGAGGGCAAGCGCGTGGTCCTGCGCGAACTCGGACCGGGCGACGTGTTCGGCGAGACCGCGGTCTTCTCGGACGAACCGCGCAGCGCCACCGTCGAGGCGGCGGAGACGCTGGTGGTCCGGGTAGTCACGGGCGAGACCCTGTCGCAGAGCCTCGGCCTGCAGACCTGGACCGGCGAGTTCGTGAAGGCCCTGGCCGAGCGCTTCCGGGAAGCCGACCGAAGGGCACGGGCGCCGCGGGCAACTCCCTGAGGGATCGGCTCGGCGAGATCAGCCGGGACATCCTGGCTCCGGGGGATTTCCACCCTCGGCTCGAGCCCGCGGTGGCGGCCTACGCCACGCTTCTCTTCGAGCTCGCGGGCATCGACGGAAGCGACAAGACTCAGAGGAGGCACCTGTCCACCGCGGGGGGCCAGGCCATCGGCACCTTTCTGGCCGCGGCCTGCGTGAAGGAGGTCAGGAGGACGCAGCGCTTCTGCCGGGCCCTCTTCAAGGCCGTGGCCGCGGCGGTCGCTTCGCGCCCGGGGCGTCCCGCGCATGTGGTCTACGCAGGCGCCGGGCCTTTCGCGGCCCTGGCTCTCCCGACCATGCGGCAGTTCCCGGCGGAAGAACTCCAGTTCACCCTGCTCGAGGTGAATCCAGGAAGCCTCGGGAAGCTTCGACACGTGATCCAAGCGCTGGGGCTCGAACCTTATGTCCGGCGGGCGGAGCTCTGCGACGCCACGACCTGGCGCGTGCCCGATGAGGCCGTCGATGTCGTCATCAGTGAGACCATGAACCAGGCCCTCCAGAGGGAGCCGCAGGCCGGGATCATGCTGAACCTCGCGCGTCAGCTCGGAGATTCCGTGGTCTTCATTCCCGAGGCGGTGGAGGTGAGGCTCGCCTGGCAGCGCCGGCCGGGAAGCCCGACCGAGGACCTGGTCGGGCTCCTGAACTTCGACCGCGAGGAGCGAGCGAGGATCGTGGACCGGACCCCTCCGGGCTCGGAGTGGATCTTCACTCCGGTCATCTGGGACTATCGGCCGAGAACCCCGGGCACTCTCGTCTACACGACCTTCGTCCGCGTCTTCGAGGACGAAACCCTCAGCCACAACGAGTGCTCGCTCAATCTGCCGGAACGGGTGTCGTCCCGTCTTCCGAAGAAGGCGGCGCGGCTGCGCTTTCAGTATCGAAGCTCCACCGTGGCGGGCTTCGAGATCCGGATCGAGGACATCTAGACTGCCCCGCATCCACAGGAGATAACCATGCGCGCTCTGATTCTCGTCCCTGCCCTCGCCGCCCTCGGCGGGCCGCTGGTTTCACAGGAGGCCGCCCCCGCGAAGGGCAGCGCCCCCGCCTACACCCTGCCCTACACTCCGAGCCTCGACGTCCCTTCGATGGACAAGTCCGCGGACGCCTGCACGGACTTCTATCAGTACGTTTGCGGCGGCTGGATGAAGAACAACCCCATCCCCGCCGACCAGGCGCGCTGGAGCGTGTATGGGAAGGTCTATGACGAGAACCAGCAGTTCCTCCGCGGGCTGCTCGAGGCGGCGAGCCGGCCTTCGGCCGCCCGCACCGCTTCCGAAGCGAAGATCGGCGACTACTACGCCGCCTGCATGGATCAAGGCGTCATCGATCGGGCGGGGAGCGCGCCGATCCAGCCCGAGTTGGAGGAGATCCGCAATCTCGCGTCGAAGGCGGCGCTCGCGGGCTACCTCGGCCGCATGCATCTCGTCACCCAGGGCAGCGGCCTCGGGTTCGGCTTCGGCGCGAATCAGGACTTCTCCGACTCCACGAAGGTGATTGCCTTCGCGAGCGCGGGCGGCCTGAGCCTTCCCGACCGCGACTACTACACCAAGACCGATGAGAAGAGCGTGGAACTCCGCGCGAAGTACGCGGCCCACGTGCGCAGGATCTTCGAGCTGCTGGGAACGCCCCCCGACCGGGCGGCGCTGGACGCGGCCGACGTGCTCGACCTCGAAACCGCGCTCGCGAAGGCGTCCCTCACCCGGGTGGAGAAGCGCGATCCCTACAAGCTCTTCCACGTCATGGGCCGCGCCGAGGTGGCGAAGCTCACGCCCGGCTTCGATTGGGACTCTTACCTGCGCGAGCAGGGGGTGGGCGGCATCGCTTCCCTGAACGTCACCGAGCCCGCCTTCTTCACCGAGTTCGGGCGCCTCCTCGAGGCCGAGAGCCTCGACAAGTGGAAGGCGTATCTGCGCTGGCACGTGGCGCACGCGCGCGCGCCGTACCTGTCGAAGGCCTTCGTGGACGAGGACTTCAACTTCTATCGGAAGACCCTGCGCGGGGTGACCTCCGACCAGCCCCGCTGGAAGAAGTGCACGGGCCTCGTCGACCGCGACCTCGGCGAGGCTCTGGGCCAGGTGTTCGTGGCGAAGACCTTCTCGCCCGCCACCAAAGCGAAGACCGAGGAGATGACGAAGTACGTCGAGGAGGCCATGGCCGACGAGATCGCCAGGCTCGACTGGATGAGCGCAGAGACGAAACAAAAGGCCATGGAGAAGCTCGGGACGATCGTGAACAAGGTGGGTTACCCCGACCGCTGGCGCGACTACTCGGCCCTGGACGTGGCCCGGGGCGACTTCATGGGCAACGTCCGGCGCGCCGCCCGGTTCGAGTCGAAGCGCACCCTGGCCAAGATCGGAAGGCCGGTGGACCGGCAGGAGTGGGGCATGACCCCGCCCACCGTGAACGCGTACTACGACCCGCAGATGAACGACATCAACTTCCCCGCCGGCGTCCTCCAGCCGCCCCTGTACGACGCGAAGATGGATGACGCGCCCAACTACGGCAACACCGGATCCACCATCGGCCACGAGCTCACCCACGGCTTCGACGACGAAGGGCGCCAGTTCGACGCGCAGGGAAACCTCAAGGACTGGTGGACGAAGGAAGACGCGGCAGGCTTCGAGGAGCGCTTGAAGTGCGTGCAGGACCAGTACGCGGAGTACGTGGTGGTGGACGACATCAGGATCCAGAGCAAGCTGACCTCGGGCGAGGACGTGGCCGATCTCGGGGGCACGCTCATCGCGTACCTCGCGTGGCAGAAGGCGGTGGCGAAGTCGGGGCAGAAGCTTCAACCCGTGGACGGTTTCACACCCGAGCAGCGCTTCTTCATCGGCTTCGGGCAGTGGGCCTGCGAGAACAACCGCCCCGAGAATCAGCGGGTGAGCGCTCTGACCGATCCTCACTCCCCCGGCAAATACCGCATCAACGGCATCGTGGCGAATCTGCCCGAATTCGCCCGGGCATTCTCGTGCAAGCCCGGCCAGCCCATGGTTCGCGAGAAGGTCTGCAAGATCTGGTAGGAAGGGGCCGCCGTTTGTAGAAACTGCGGCTCCCTCGACCCCGGCGCCCCGCGCGCCGAGGCCGGTTTCGGGGCGAACCCGCGCATCGCGGGGCGGCACCGATCGTGCACTCTCCTGGAAGGGCCGGCTCAGGGTCCGGGGCGAAGAGGGAGCACATGGTCAGGAAGCATCCGACGCCTGATGATGGCCGATCCCTCGGGGATCATCAGCGATGTGAACAAGCAGATGGAAGCGCTCACCGGCTGCACCCGCGACGAACTGATCGGGGCGCCCTTCAAGGATTACTTCACCGACCCGGAGCGGGCGGAGGCCGCGATCAAGCTCGTGCTTTCCCAGAAGAAGGTCACCGACTACGAGCTCACGGCCTGCGCCCTTGACGGCAAGCAGACCGTGGTGTCCTACAACATCACCACCTTCTACGACCGGGGCCGCACCCTGCAGGGCGTCTTCGCGGCCGCGCGCGACGTGACCGAGCGCAAGCGGGTGGAGGCGGAACTTCAGCAGGCCAAGGCCATGGCCGAGACCGCGAGCCTCGCCAAGTCCGACTTCCTGGCCAGCATGAGCCACGAGATCCGCACTCCCATGAACGCCATCGTGGGGATCGCGGACCTCCTGGCCAAGACCCCGCTCTCGGAGGAGCAGGACAAGTACGTGCAGATCTTCCGGCGGGCCGGAGACAACCTGCTCAATCTCATCAACGACATTCTCGATCTGTCCAAGGTCGAAGCCTCGC
>DAORUA010000128.1:0-9414 GCA_035432945.1 Vicinamibacteria bacterium
GTATCGAGCTCCAGGGCCTTGCAGGCGGAGGACAGTTTCAGCAGGCCGAGGGTGGCGGCGCTCGATTTCAGCGAGTGAGCGGCCCGGGTGACGAGCTTCCACTCGCCCTGGTCGGACGCTTTCCCGAGTTCGGCCAGCGACTTCGTCGTCTCGTCGAGGAAGAGCTGGGCCATCTCCTTGACGAAACTCTCGCCCTGGTCGCCCGCGACCGCGCGGAGTTTGTCGATCGCAACCGGGTCGAAGTGCGGAGTTTCGGCGGGTTCATTGGTCATGGGGGAAGGGGGAAGTGTATCCGCGGCCTTGCCTCCGTCGTGTGATCTTCGTCATGATGATCGCATCATGATGATCCTGACCGCGGCTCTTGGACTGGCCCTCCTGGAAGCGGCCCCCGCCGGAAACGAGACGCCGCGCGCGGAAACCCTGGCGTGGCGGGCGAAGAGAGAGGCGGATCTCAAGGCCGACCAGGGCTGGCTTGCGGTCTCCGGACTCCCCTGGCTGAAGGAAGGCGAGACCACGGTCGGCTCCGGCGAGGGCAGCGCCATCCGGCTCGCGGACGGGCCGGCGCGGTGGGGCACGATCGAGCGCACGGGAACGAAGGTCGTCCTCGAGCCCGCGGGGGGCGCCCCTCGCGAAATCACCCCGAAGGACGACCCGTTTCAGATCGGCCGCACCTGGATTCAGCTCATCCGGCGCAGCGACCTCGTCGGGCTGCGCTTGTGGGATCCGCGGAACGCCCGCAAGGTCGCCTTCAAGGGTCTGCGATGGCTCGAGGTGAAGGACGAGTACCGCGTGCGCGGCCGGTTGATTCCGGGCGCTTCGCCTGCGAAGGTGAAGATCGCGAATGTCCTCGGGCAGGTGAACGACTACGTGAGCCCGGGAGTGGTCGAGTTCGAACTCCGGGGAAGGAAGCTCCGGCTCACCCCCGTCTACGAAACGCCGGAAGAGGACGAGCTCTTCTTCATCTTCAAGGACGCGACCTCCGGGAAGACGACCTACGGCGCGGGCCGGTTCCTGTACTCCGCGCTTCCCGACCGGGACGGCATGGTGATCCTCGACTTCAACCGCGCCCACTCGCCTCCCTGCGCCTTCACCGACTTCGCGACCTGTCCGCTGCCTCCCGCGCAGAACCGCCTCGAGGCGGCGATCGAGGCCGGGGAGCTGGAGCCGCACCGGGATCACTGAAGGTTGACCGCGAACACCATCGACGCGCTGGCCGCGACGGTCGGCGATCTCAGGCCCCTGCTCGGGAGCGACTCGCGGGCGCTCGCCCTGCGTCGCGCCCTCCTCGCGGGCCCGCTCCCGGCCCTGCCTTCGAAGGTCCCCGGGGTTTCCGAAGCGGTGCTGGCGCCGTTGCGCGAGTCCCTGACCCTGCCCTCCGCGCGGATCTCCTCGACCCTCAATGCGGAAGACGGAACCACGAAATGGGCCCTCCAGTTCGGTGACGGGCAGAGCGCCGAGACCGTGCTCATCCCATCGAGAACCCGGGGAACGGTCTGCGTGTCGTCTCAATCCGGATGCACGCGCGCCTGCGCCTTCTGCGCGACCGCGACCATGGGCTTCCGGCGCAACCTGACCGCGGGCGAGATCGTGCACCAGTACCTGATCGCGCGGGCCGCGGCCACGGAGGCCGGCCTCGAGGCGTCGAACGTGGTGTTCATGGGCATGGGCGAGCCGCTCGACAACCTCGACGCGGTGCTCGCGGCCGTGCGCTCGCTCGTCGACGTCTTTCCGGGACTCTCCCCGCGGCGGGTCACGGTGTCGACCTCCGGCGTGGCGCCGCGCATGGGCCGCTTCCTGCGTGAGAGCCGGGCCAGCCTCGCGCTCTCCTTGAACGCCAGCGACGACGAAACCCGGACGCGGATCATGCCCCACAACAAGACGTGGCCCCTGGCTTCCATCATGAACGTGCTGCGTGAAGCGACGGCCGAACGGCCGCGACGCTTCTTCGTCGAGTACGTCCAGCTTCCCGGCGTGAACGACTCCGCCGCCGACGCGGCGCGTGTCGCGGACCTGCTGCGCGGCCTCGATGTCCACGTGAACGTGATCCCGCACAATCCGTTCCCGGGAAGCCCATTCCGCGCGCCGGATCGCGACGAAACGCTGCGTTTCCACGCGTGCGTGAAGGCCCAAGGTCTTACCGGGATCATCCGCTGGCCCCGCGGCCGCGACGTGGCGGGCGCGTGCGGCCAACTCGCGCTGCGGACGGCCTGATCCGAGGGCGAGGCATGCCTCGCCCCTACAGAGGGATTCACGCGGTTGAATCCGGCGAATGCCCGCGAGGATTCGGTACACTCCTTTTCCCTTTTCCTCGAGCAAGGACCTATGAAAAAACTCCTCCTCGCCGCTCTCGTTGGCTCATCCCTCATCGCGGCTGCCCCTCCGGCGCCCTTTGAACTGTCCGTTGCCTCGATCATGCGGGGGCCGAAGCTCGTGGGTTACGCGCCCGACTCCGTTCGGTGGGCGGGAGACTCGAAGGAGTTCTGGTTCGAGTGGCGGAAGCCCGGCGACACCGAGAACTCGACGTGGGTGACGAACGCCGCCACCGGCGAGGCCCGCAAACTCTCCGACGCGGAGCGGAAGAGCGCGCCTCCGGCGAACGCGGATTGGGACTCGGCTCACCGCCGCGCCGTGTTCTCGCAGGGCGGCGACGTGGTGCTCGTCGACACCGTGGCGAAGACCCGGCGCGTCATCACCCGGACGACCGGCAACGAGACGCGCGCGCGATTCGCGAAGAACGAGACCCACGTCTCGTTCGTGCGCGACAACGCCCTCTTCCTGGTCCCGGTCTCCGGTGACGGCGAAGGCGGGGTGGTTCAGCTCTTCGAAGCCGGCCCGAAGAAGAAGGACCCCGTGCTCACCGACGCTCAGAAGGTGATGCGGGAGGAGGAGCAGAAGCTCCTCGCCTTCGTGAAGAAGACCGCGGACGAGCGCAAGGCGCGTGAAGCGAAGCGCGATGCCGAGGCGCTTCCCAAACTCGACCTCGCCGAGGGCGAGACCGTGGTCGATGCCCAGCTCTCTCCCGACGGCGATCACGTCTTCGCCACGGTCTCGATCAAGGCCACCGGCTCGAAGACCGCCGACGTCCCGAACTACATCACCGAGTCGTCGTACAGCGAACCGATTCCCGCGCGCAACCGGGTGGGCGACACCCAGGACAAGAACAAGCTCGCCGTCATCAACCTCAAGACGAAGAAGACGGTCTTCGCCACCCTGGCCGCGCTGAAGGCGGAAACGAAGACGGCCGAGGGGAAGACCGAGAGCAAGGACCGCGACGCGCGCTGGTCCGCCCCCGAGATCTCCGGGGACGGAAAGCTGGCGGTCGCCATCGTGCGCACCGCCGACAACAAGGACCGCTGGCTCGTGCGCGTCGATCCCGGCACGGGCTCTGCCGCCGTGCTCGTGAACGACCATGACGACAAGTGGGTCCGCGAGCTTTTCCAGGGCGGCATGGGATTCCTGTCCGACGAGCGCACTCTCTGGTTCACCTCGGAGAAGCCCGGCTACATGCACCTCTTCACCCTCGACGCGGGGTCGTCGAATCCCGAGGCGCAGGCCCTGACCAGCGGTTCGTGGGAGATCACGGGTCTCGACCTCTCCGTCGATCGCAAGACGTTCTACCTCACCACCACCGAGGCGGGCGCGGGCGAGCGTCATCTCTATTCCATGCCGAGCGCCGGCGGTCCGCGCACGCGGCTCACCACCGTGGTGGGCGCGCACGAGAGCCGGGTCTCGCCGGATGGGGTGACCCTCGCCACCGTGTACTCGGCGGGCAACAAGCCGCCCGAGGTCTACGTGGGCCCCTTCGCGAACGACCTCGCGAAGCGCGTGACCACCTCGCCCTCGGCCGAGTGGCTGGCGGGCCGGTGGCTCGATCCCAGGGTCGTCATGGTGACGGCGCGCGACGGCGTGAAGGTTCCCGCGCGCCTGTACCGCCCGGAGGATCTCGGGGCGAAGCCGAACCCGAAGCGTCCCGCGGTCATCTTCGTCCACGGCGCCGGGTACCTCCAGAACGCCCATCGCTACTGGTCGAGCTACTACCGCGAGTACATGTTCCACCACCTGCTCGCCTCGAAGGGCTACGTGGTCCTCGACGTCGACTACCGCGGCAGCGCGGGTTACGGCCGCGACTGGCGGACCGCGATCTATCGCCACATGGGCGGCGCCGATCTCGAGGACATCGTCGACGGCGCGAAATATCTGGTGAAGGAGCAGGGCGTCGACCCGAATCGCATCGGCGTCTACGGCGGCAGCTACGGCGGGTTCATCACCCTCATGGGCATGTTCACCACCCCGGGCACGTTCGCGGCGGGGGCGGCGCTGCGGCCGGTCACCGACTGGGCTCACTACAATCACGGCTACACCTCGAGCATCCTGAACGTGCCGCAGACCGATGCCGAGGCCTACAAGAAGAGTTCGCCCATCTACTTCGCCGAGGGGCTGAAGGGCGCGCTGCTCATCTGCCACGGCGTCGTCGACACCAACGTCCACTTCTCCGACTCCGTCCGCCTCGCCCAGCGCCTCATCGAACTCCGCAAGGACAACTGGGAACTCGCGATGTACCCGGTGGAGAACCATGGCTTCGAGGAGGAGACGAGCTGGGCCGACGAGTACAGCCGCATCCTCAAGCTCTTCGAGCGGGAACTCAAGCGGTAGCGAGCCTCAACTACACTGTTTCTCTCTTTTCACTACCCACCACAGGAACCAAGGAGCACGCAGAACCTCATGTCCCAGGGAACCCCCGACTATCAGGACGCCGACCTCGTCCTTCGCGTCTACGAGATGCGCCGCGAACCGGTGATGCGCGCCTCCCGCGACGCCTTCAACGGCAAGTTCTGGCCGGCGAGTTACGACGACGTGAAGGCCATCGCGACCCAGGGTCACGAGCTGAACGCGGCCTACCGCCAGCTCGGCACCTACTGGGAGATGGTCTACGGCCTGGTGAAGCACGGGATCGTGAACACCGAGTTCTTCATGGAGACGAACGGCGAAGGCATCTTCCTGTACGCGAAGCTCGAGCCCTACCTCGAACAGCTCCGCAAGGACTTCAATCCCACCATCCTGCGCAACACCGAGTGGGTGGCGAAGGAGACGGAGCGGGGCCGGATGCTCACCACCCTGTTCAAGGCCCGCGTGCAGAAGGTTCTAGAGTCGAAGAAGTAAGGAGACGCCACGTCCGCTTCCCACATCCCTAACTTCATCGTCATCGGCGGCCCCGAGATTCACGCGGGGTACGTGAGACGCCTGTTCAGGGCGGAGGCGGCGGGGAAGCTCACCTTCGGCCGGATCGTGGTCATCGACCGCGATCCCCTCTGCGCCGCCGCGAGCCTGGTGAGCGCGCGCGTCCGTCTGGACGTGGCCTCCTGGAACGACTGGCTGGCCGAGAATCTTTCGCACCTCGGCATGGGCGATCATCTCGTGCCCTACCACTGGGCCCCGCACGTCCTGCTCGACTGGCTCGCCGCCGATCTCGCCCGCCACGGTCTCAGCCTCCGGCGAACCTCGGAGCCGGGCGACCCCCCGTCCCGCCCGCCCGTTCTCCGCGAGACGAAAGCGGGCGACCTGGCGATGTCGTACGCGGAGTGGCTGTGCCCGCCTGCCTGCATCGAGCCGGCCCTGTGTCCCCATACGCGCGGCCCCAAGTCCTGGAGCCTCGCCGGGGAACTCGCGCGGGCGCCGCGTTCGTTCGTGTTCCCGTGCCTGCACCTCGCGTATGGCGTGGGCACCATTCCCCTTTCCGCGATCTTCGGAGTGCGGGACCGCCTGGTCGACGCCCTCCGCCGCGGCGAAGTAGGGCCGGACGCCCCCGCTTGGATCGCCTCCGCCAGCCACTGCCACGGGCTGGCGGCGAGAGTGACCACGTAGCAGCTACTGCGCCCCGTACCAGCACATCGAGATGTCTCCCGTCATTGCGAGGGCCCATTCCGTTTGTCGTGGCCCGAAGCAACCCCCTCCCACCCGTGTTCAAGGGTGTGCCCGCACTCCCCCCATTTCTCAGCGTCGAGATCAACCTCCTGTGGAACGGCCGGCGGCGCTTGGGCGAATCCGGCGCATGGATCGTTGGCACGGACGTGCTACCTTGGCGGTGTGGCGCGCCGGGGCGCGCGCGACTTATCACCCCGTGAGTTTCAGGCGGAGCTCGTGAGGAGACATGAAGCTCAGCTTCAATCGACCCTCCATCCGTTCGTAGCCAGGTCCGTTCAATGGACTCACGACATAGTTCCAACCCTTGGGATAGAGCTCGCGGAACGCCTTGAGCCCGCGCGGCTCGAAGGCGGACGGGTTCCACTTGCATTCAATGGCATCAACCGCCTCGCGCCCTCGCGGGACCACGAAGTCCACTTCCCGCTGCTGCTTGTCGCGCCAGAAGTGGACCCGGTCTGTCCCCGAGGCGATGATCGCGTCCAGAACGAGGTGCTCCCACAACACGCCGCAATCATCCGGACGCAGAGTGTCCCAGCCCCGCGCGTGGCATACCAGGCCGGTGTCGAAGCCGTAGGCTTTCGGCTGGGCCACGATCTCCCGCTGCCCACCCCCGGAGAACGGTCGAAGCAGGTGGACCACCTGCGTGGTCTGGTAGACCTCCAGCCAGTTCGTTACGGTGGGTCGAGAGATCTGGCTCTCTTTCGAGAGCTTCGTGACATCGAGCATCCCGCCGCTCTGCCGCAACAGCAACTCGAAGACCCGGAGAAAGCCCGCACGCTTCTCGACGTTGAACAGCTCCTGAACGTCGCGAGCGAAATAGGAGTCCTGCCATTCCGAAAAGAATTCCGAATCGAGGCGCTTCACCAGAAGCATCGGCGGCAGCCCTCCCCGCAGCAGGCGCGTCCGCACATCGTTGATACCGAAGGCAGGAAGCTCCTCGTGGAGAACGGGGGTGAGGGAGACCACTCGCTTGCGGCCGGTGAGGCTATCGCGGAACTTCCGGGTGGCGGCCAGAGTGGAGGAGCTGGTGGCCAGGATCTTCAAGCCGGGGAATTGGTCCGCGCCGATCTTCAGAAGCCGACTGGGGTCGATTAGCTGGTGGACTTCGTCGAAGACGACCGCTGGCTTTTGCAGGCCTCGGTAGAACGTCTCCGGATCACGCAGGCGCTCGGCTACGCTGGGAAGATCGCAGTTCAAGAACTCGGCCTCGGCAAGGCTCTGCCCGATAACCGTCTTCCCCGTGCGCCTGGGGCCAGCCAGCCAGACGATGGGCGCCTTGCGCCACGAAGAAGCCATGCGATCGGTCCAGATCGGTCGGGCAATCATGCATGCAGAGTTTACACATAGACGTCTATAAGATCACCCTGGATTCCGGCTCCCTCTCCAAGGTCCTCGCCGGTCCCACCCCACGGCCTATCGCGGGCTTGTTAGCGCCGTCCCGCGGACACTGCCTTGGACATCCCGACTCCCAATGACGCTTGGTCCCGGCACGCGGCCCGTCTTCGGACTCCGAAGGGCTACGGCCGAGTACGTGTACGAGTACGGTCAGGGCGGACTTCCGTCGAAAACGCCCCTCTCTCCTAGAATGCCGAGGTGAAAGCCATTCGCGCCGAGGAACTTGCGCCCGGGCAGGCCACGAGCGTCAGCCTGGGCGGCACGAATGTCGCGCTTTTCAACGTCGGCGGAACGTTTCACGCCATCGAGAACAAGTGCGCGCATCGGGCCGGCCCCCTGGCCGAGGGTTTCGTCTCAGGGAACGTCGTCTTCTGTCCCTGGCACGATTGGCAGTACGACGTGACCACGGGGGCGTGCCTCAATGCCCCGGGGTTCGAAGTGCGATCTTTTTCCGTCTCTGTCGTGGACGGCGACGTCCTAGTGGAAGTAACTGGAGTGTGAAGACCCTATGAAGTTGTTGTTCGATTCCCAAAACGCCTTTCGAGCCGCCGTCCTCCTGGGACTGGGCGTTCTTGCCTCCGCCCAGACCGCGCCTCCCCAGCCGTCGCCGACCCCCACCCCGGCCGGCCCCGCCATTCAGTTCCCCTCCGCGGTCGAGCTCGTCACCGTCGACGCGGTGGTGACCGACAAGAAGAACAACCCCATCGAGAACCTCACCCGGGACGCCTTCCAGGTCTTCGAGGACGGCAAGCCCCAGGCCATCACCAGCTTCGAAGCGGTGGTCCTGCCTCCCTCGCCCTCGGTCGGGCCGGTGAAGCCGAGGACGATTTCGACGAACCAGAGCGCGGAGGTCCGCACCGGGCGCACCTTCATCATCGTGTTCGACGACGTCCACCTTCAGCCCTTCCAGTCGCTTCGCGCCAAGGCCGCCATCGACCAGTTCCTCAAGAACGGAACCCGCGACGGCGACCGCGTGACCCTGCTCGCGAGCGGCGGGGGAGCGTGGTGGAGCACGCGCATGCCCGAGGGCTACAAGGAACTCACCTCCCTGCTCAAGCGCCTCGAGGGCCGGGACATTCCCGACACCGGCCAGGACCGGGTGACCGAGTGGGAGGCGCTGCGCATCCATATCTACCGCGACAAACAGGTGGAGGAGCGCGTCACCCGGAGATTCGAAACCTACGGCGTCAACCCCGGCCAGCGCGATCAGAGCCAGACCGGCCAGTCTTTCGACGGGGACCCCATGGTCCAGGGCCGGGCCTCCGAGGTCTACTACCAGGCGACGGCCAAGAACAAGATCACCTTGAACGCGGTGGAGCGCGCCTTGAACTCGCTGGCCGGAGCCAAGGGCCGCAAGTCGTTGATCCTGGTCGGCCAGGGTTTCATCTACGACCCGAACCTCGACGAGTTCAAGAACGTGGTCCAGGCCTCGCGCCGGGGCAACTGCGCGATCTACTTCGTGGACACCATGGGCCTCGGGGGCATGCCCCTGGGGATGACCGCGGAGTTCGGCCCGGCCCTGCCCTCGCAGGACATCGGGGCCGCCTTCGCCGAGAACCTCGAGCGCTCCGAGGGCGCCGAGTCCGTCGCCGCGGACAGCGGCGGCTTCTCGGTGAGGAACTCGAACGACCTCGCCAAGGGACTCCAGCGCATCGCCGATGAAACCCGGGTCTACTACCTGATCGGCTACAACCCCACCAACGCCGCGCGCGACGGCAAGTTCCGCAAGATCGAGCTGAAGGTCGCGGGCAAGGACATGCGGGTGCGGGCGCGCAAGGGGTACTACGCGGCCCTCGACGGCGATGCCAAGGGGGCCAAGAAGGTGGTGGAGGGCGGGCCCGATCGGCAGTTCCAGGAAGCGCTGGATTCTCCGTTCGAGATGTCGGACATCCCCATCCGCCTCACCTCGTACGTCTTCGACGAGACCCTGCTCGGGAAGGCGAGCGCCATCCTCCATGCCGACGTGGACCTGTCGACCTTCGCCTTCAACGAGAAGGACGGCCGCTTCGCGAACACTGTCGAGTTCCTGCTCGTGGTCGCCCACCGCGACACCGGCGAGTTCAACCGCTACGACCAGAAGATCGACATGAACCTCCG
>DAORUA010000129.1:0-9402 GCA_035432945.1 Vicinamibacteria bacterium
AGCTTCGGAGCGCGGGGGGTGGTGAAGACGCCCACCGCCGCTTCGGTGGCCCGGGTCTCGTTCGCGGGGGTGGTGTTGTAAGTGATCACGGCCTGGACGCCGCCGGGAAGATCGGCGGTGATGGTCTTGTTGAAGTGGGGGTGGGCCGAGGCGTAGGCCCCGAGTCCGACCAGGGTGCAGACGGCGAGCGCGCGCTTCAGGGCGAGGGTGCGATTCATCATTCGGTGATCCTCCTTAAGGATGGTTTCATCTTAGGGCAACGGCCCCCGCGTCCGCGAAGACCCTCAGCTCGCCGATCCGCATGGGCACGGGCCCGGTGAGGCTGACCCGGAGGCGTCGGGTCGGTCGGGCGGGCCAGCCGAAGACCTGCGAGAGATCCCGGCCCGGCGGACGCTGGAGCAGCAGGGGCTGACGGAGAGAGTGGGCCTCGATGGCGCCCGAATCGTCCGAGATTGCGACCTGCAGTTCCCGGTCCGGGGGCATGGAGCCATAGGCGAGCTCGATCCGGGTCGGTTCCACGGCCGCGGGCCATTCGATCTCGACCCAGGCCGGGGAGGCATCGGCGCGCCAGCGCGTGGAGACCGGCCCGTCGGTGAGTTTCTCGTCACGCTCCCCGGCGCTCGACGTCACTAGCGCCTGCGTGAGGTCGAGCGTCCTGAACCTCCGCGGCGTCCCGGCCTGGTAGATCGCGAGATCCGGGTCGTAGCAGCAGGACTGCGACTTCAGCACCGCCGCGCGCGCGAAACCCGGCGGCGCCGCCGCTTCGGCGGAGAGGATGAGGGCGTCGAACTGCGAGGCTACGAAGGCGTCGCCGCGAAAGCCGCGGAGCATGACCAGTTCGGGCGTCCCCGGGTCGAGCGCGCCGATCTCCCCGAAGGTCGTGCCCACGGCTTGAAGTCCCGGAGTCCGGCGCGTCCAGTCGAGGGCCTGATCCATGGTGAGCGGCCGGTCGAGCGAAGCCACGTAACGTCCCGTCCCGACGCCCACCAAACCAACGGCGAGGCCCAGGAGCGCGTACCCGATCGGCCGCGCGCGTTTGAGAAGGTCCTCGAGGCCCACCGCGGCCAGCAGGCACATGGCCGAGAGCACGGGCACGATGAAGCGGTCGCGCCTGATCCCGGTCGAGGAGAAGACCAGGATCCAGAAGACCGGGAACAGTATCCACACGAGCATCCAGCGGTTCCGATTACGAACCCCGAGGAGGATTCCCCACACCGCGAGGGCGAGGCCGGGCAGGGACATGGCTCTCACCGGGATGTCGGACACGAAGCGCCAGAGCAGGCTTGTGAAGCCCATGGAGGCCGGTTCCGCGTAGTGGTAGTCGAGTTGGGTCCCCATGCCCTCGATCGAACTGGCGCCGCCCAGGAACGTGTAGGGCGAGAGCAGGGTGAAAAGGACGAGCGAACCGACGGACCGCGCCGCGATGCGCTTGAGACTCGTCTTCGAGGCGAGGGCCGAGGCGAGGAGGGGCGCGAACACCAGCGCCGCGGAGAACTTGAGGGCGGTGGCGATGGTGGCGATGGCCCAGGCGAGCCGCGGTCTTCCTGACTTGCCGGCCGAATCGCAGGCCAGGGCGGCGAAGAGGAAGGGGGCGATGATGGTGTCCGGCCGGAACATGTGGACGGTCTCGATCTCGATGGGCGACAGGGCGAGCAGCAGGGCCACCGCGACGCCGGCCCGCCTCGACACGTGCGTCGAAACCACCATGAAGAGCAGGGGCACGGTGAGAGCCGAGGAGACCGCCATCAGGACGCGGGCCGCGAGGTAAGCCTCCGCTCCCGAAGCGTCGGTGGCCCAGAACACGATCCTCAGGATCCAGATGAGAAGGCCCGGGTACTCGTAGAAGCGATGGTCCCAGTCGCCGGCTGCCGCCATCTCCAGGGTGCTCTCCACGAAGATCCGCTCGTCGTATTCAGGCTGATGGCGAAGACCCCGGTCCAGGTGGGCCAGGCGAGGGGCAAGCGCCAGGGCGAAGAGGGCGGCCCCCAGGAGGAAGCTCCAGAACCGCGGGCGAGAACTCGCCCGATCTTCGTTCACGGCAGCCATGGTGGTGTGGGAGTCTCGCAGATCGTCGCGGCCCCGGGGACGGCCGACGATCGAGGCCTTCCGGAGTGGGCGCTAGTAGGCGACGCGGAGCGCCTGCCAGCCGTTCTCCGCGTGGGCCCGGACCGCGGGACCGGGGCGGGAACGATCCGACGCCGCCTGAGCCGACGCGGCGGCGGGGCAGGCTCCGGTGGAGACCCAGGTGAGCGCGGCCGCAAGCGACGCCTCGTTGGGGTCCCCGAGAGGATGGCCGAGGTCATCGGCGGCGCGGCAGTCCGGCACGAAGCCGCTGTAGTAGTCGCCCTGACCCAGTGAATTCTGGACGCTGAAACTCACCGCCCACAGCATCTTCTCGCACAACTTGAAGCCGTACTGGCCCACCGGCTTCCCGTAGGAGTTGTCGCCCACCACCACCACCTGCATGTAGGGCTTGAGCGCGTTGATGATGAGCTCGCTCGCGGAGGCCGACGACTTCGTGGTGATGACGATCAGGCGGTTCAGGGGGAAGGCCGAGGCGGGGCGGGTGAAGCGCAGAGCGCTGTTCTGGGAGGAGCGCTTGTCGTTGTGGACGTACTGCGCGAAGACCTCGCCCGAGGTCCGGTCACCGCCGATCAGCCCGCCGAGGTACTGCGCCACCGCGATGAGGCCGCCGCCGTTGTAGCGCAGGTCGAGCACGAGCTCGGTGGCCGAGGCGTCGCGCAGTTGCGCGAAGGCCGCGTCGAGGGCCGCGTAGGAGGGCTCCACGAAGTTCTTGAAGACGATGTATCCGACCTTCCGGCCCGCCGTCTCGTGGACCGAGACCAGGGGCACGGTGGGGATGGTGACCACGCGCTTCGCGATGCGAGCGCTCTTCGCCTCGCCCGCCGAGTTCCGGAAGGCGACGTCGACCGCGTAACCCATCTCCTCGCCGCCCCAGATCGTGCCCCACTCGCCGTCATCGTAGGTCCTCTGGATCGACTTGCCGTTCAAGGTCAGGATCTCGCTGCCCCGGTCGAAGCCCGCCTCCGACGCGGGTGAGCTGGGAAAGACGTCGGTCACGCGAAGCTCGTAGCCGGTCGTGAACTTCATCGAGAAACCGAAGCCCAGGTACTGGGACTCGCCGTAGAAGGCCTGGCTGGACGAGGCGGTGGAGATGTAGCTGAAGGTGGAGTCGAGCGGGCGGTAGCGCAGGGCGTCGAGGACCGCTTCGGGGTCCGCGAACGTGGCCGGGCTCACCGCGGGGAGGTTCTTGTACCAGTAGTACCAGTCGTTCATCGTCTGATGGACGGTCTGGTTCTGGCCCAGGATGGAACAGTCCTGGGCGCCGGCGCTGGCGGCCAGGGCGGCGAGGACGAGGGCAAGGAGTTTTCGCATCAGGATCGTTCGCTCAGGGTGGAAATGGTAAGCCAGTTGCCCGGCCGGGACGAAAAGGGGCCTCGGCGCTTGCCGCCCCGGGGAGGTTCGCTCTAAGGTTGACGGGAGACCATGCCCCGCCCCGTTCTCCACGTCTGCGACAAGTTCGGCGTCTCGGGCTCCAGCATCCATGGGGTGTCGAGGCTGTTTGCGTGGTGGTTTCCCCGTCACGACAAGACGCGCTACGTGCCGCATCTGGTCGGCCTCAAGCACGACGACGCGGCCACCCGCGCCCTTCGGGCCGAGGGCGTTTCCGCCCGGATGCTCGGCCGGAGCCCTTTCGACCCGCGCCTCATCACCGACATCGGCCGCGAGATCGAGCGCACCCGGGCCCAGATCCTCCATGTCCACGGCTATGCCGCCTCGAACTTCGGGCGCATCGCGGCCCGCCGAGCCGGCATTCCCCTGATCCTCCACGAGCACTTCGCCGACCCGAACATGCCCGTGTACCAGAAGATCCCCGACCTGTTCCTCCGGAACCTGATCGATCACGCCATCGCGGTCAGCCAGTCGACCGCCGATTTCCTGGTCAAGGATCGCTTCGTTCCCGAGGATCGCGTGGCCGTGGTGTTCAACGGAGCGCCCCTCGATCAGTTCGCGCCGAGGCCGCGCGACGAGGGTTACGCGGTGCGCGGCGAGCTCGGGATACCCATGACCGCCCCGGTGATCACCACCATCGGCCGCCTGAACGCCCAGAAGGGCCATGACACCCTCATCGCCGCCGCGGGTCAGGTGATCGTGCGCCACCCCGAGGTCCGGTTCCTCATCGCCGGCGATGGCGACCTCATGGCTCCGCTCAAGGCGCAGGCCGCGACCCTGGGGGTTTCGGAGCAGATCCTGTTCGCGGGCCACCGGAAGGACATACCCGAGATCCTCGCCGCCACCGACGTGCTTTGCATCTCTTCCAACTACGAGGGCACCCCGCTCGTTCTCTTCGAGGCCATGGCCGCGGGGAAGGCGGTGGTCTCGACCGCGGTGGACGGCTGCCGGGAGGTGATCAAGGACAAGCAGACCGGCCTTCTCGTCCCTCCGAAAGACCCCGAGAAGCTCGGGGCCGCGCTCGTCAAGATCATCGAGGACGTCCCGCTCCGGGCCCGCCTCGAAAAGGCCGCGCTTGCGGCCTCGAAGCGCTACGACATCTCGGAGTGCGTGCGCCTGATGCAGCAGATCTACGACGACGTGCTGCGCGAGAAGGCCGCCCGCTGAGGAGGCGCTTCAGGCCTTCCCGCCGCGCATCATCGCGTCGGTGACCACCCGGTTCCGGCCCGAGGCCTTGGCCTGGTAGAGGGCGGCGTCCGCGTTGCGGATCAGGCTGATCTCGTCGAAATCCGGGGGCGCGCCGCTCGCGACCCCGAGGCTGATGGTGATGCGCCCCCCGCCCGGGTCGCCCTCGACGCCCACCTTCTCCTCGATGCGCGCGCGCAGGCGCTCGGCGAACTTTGCGGCCTCGTCCCGTCCGGTGTGGGAGAGCAGGACCAGGAACTCCTCGCCGCCCCACCGGAAGAGCAGCTCCTGGGCGGAGAGCATGTCGGTCGCCTGCCTCGCCACGCTCGTGAGCACGCTGTCGCCGGTGGCATGACCATGACGGTCGTTCAGGCCCTTGAAGTGGTCGATGTCGAAGAACACGATCGACATGGGCAGGTTGAGGCCGGCGGAACGTTCGGCCTCCCGATCGAACAGGCGCTTGAAGGCCCGGCGGTTGAAGCAGCCGGTGAGATCGTCGCGCAGGCTTCGCTCGCGGTGCTGATCGCCGACGCCGGCCAGAGCGGCGGTGAGCGCCATGGTGGTGATGAGAAGGACGACCACGAACACCCCGACGAAAAGGCCCATCTCCCGCAGCCGCGGCACCAGGGGATCGCCGCTCATGGTCACCGCGAAATCGGGGATGTCGAGCGCCCGCTCGAGGAGGCGCACCCCGAGGAAGACCAGCAGCCCGAGGGTGGCCCACACCGAACCGAGCAGGACCATGATCTGGCCGGTGGAAATCTCCCGCTGGGGCGGCGCCCCGATCGCCTCCCGCGCAAACACCTGCGCCTGCTTCCCGCGGGACCACAGCAGCGGCGCCACCAGGACCATCATCTGGACGAAGTCGCCGAGGATCCACCCCAGCCACAGGCGCTGGCCTTCCACAAGGGCGGTCCGGTGGGCGGCGTTGTACAGCATGATGTCGACCGAGGAAGAGGTGGCGGCGACGAGGCCGGCCGCGGCGAAGAGGCCGAGGTCCCGGAGCCTCGGCAGGTCGGGCTGGACCCTCAGGATAAGCAGGAGGAACCAGAAGAGCAGCAGCTCGATCGGGCTGCCGAGGGCGAAGAACGCGGCCCGGGCCAGGGTGAGGCCGCTGAAGAGGCCGCTCGCGAGGGTGGAGACGTAGGCGGTGGTGGCCCCGAAGGCCGGTCCCAGCCAGAGGGTGAGGAGAAGCCCGATGGTGACCGGCGGATAGAAGGTGAAGCCCACCGTCCACTCGCCGACGGTCACGGGGATGCCGCTCCAATTCTGCGAGGCCTCGAGGAGGGCGAGCCCCACTGAGGCCACGGTCGCCCCGCCCCAGATCGCGAGGATCTTTCTTCCCCCCGCGGTCCGATGCGCGCCGAGGACGGTGGTGAGGGGCCACCAGGACAGACTCCGGCCGAAGTCGATGGTGGTATCGAAACGCATCCCGAGCCGAAGCTAGTGCTCCGTCCTCGATCTACAGGCAATATTCGCGGGTCGAGGCGCTCCGATGCCAAGGCGCCGAGGAGGCGGCATATTGAACATATGCAACGACGAGCAACGCAGGCAGCGGAGATGCATCGGCCCGCCAATGTTGTCTGTAGATCGAGGACGGGGCACTAGCGCTTGCCTCGTTTGGCCTTCGCGGGGGCTTTCTTGAAACCGCCGCCGGGCGTCGCGTACAGGAGGGCGACGCTGCCGAAGAGGCCCGCCCAGATCCAGACGGAAAGCCACGAGCCCGTGACCTGGCCGCGGACGAAGCCCAGGGCTCCCGCGCAGAGAAGAAGGGCGAAGGGAACGAGGGCGAGGGCGAGGGCGAGGTACTTCTTCGGCGCGCTGGGCGGGAGCAGGTTGGGCAGCGCCCCCACGAAGAGCGCCACCTCGGGCTCGTAGTAGAGGGCCACGGTGAAGACCGCGGCGTGGGCGGCGCGCAGGGCGAGCTTCGTTCCGTCGGAACGGAGAGCCAGGAGTCCGGGAACGAGGCTCGCGAGGCCGACGAGGAAGATGAGCCATCCGGGCCAGACGCTCCGTCCGACCACGAGCCAGGAGTCCGACTGAGGGACGGAGGGCGTGGACGCGTCGATGCCCTGAATCACCGCGAACGCGACCTCGCCCAGGCGCACCGCGCCGTCGTCGTGAAGGGCCGGATCCTTGGGAGGGGCGTCGGCGTTTCGGGCGAGGAAGCTGCGCGAGAACGAGACGTCCGCCACCTGGATCACCCCGATCCGGGCGGCCATGGCTCTCTCCGCGAGGGGATCGCAGGCGGTCCGGAACGCGCGGATGAAGGGCTGGGTGAGGAGACTGATGCCCGGATCGTCGAAAGAGACGTCGAGGGAAGCGGGAACGCCGCCCACCGCCGCGGACACGAGGTCCCGGCCCGCGATTCCGCGACGATCGGAAGCCACACCGTTCGCGCAGGCCTGGGCGATGAGAGACGGCTGGCCCGCGGAGTCGCGGAGCGGGGAAGCGTCGAGCACCACCACGCCGTCCACCAGGTCACGCGACTTCCCCAGGCTTTCGAGGTAGCGCGCGAAGCCTTCTCCCTTCGACTCGCCCCCGTCGAAGGAGGCGAGGATCCAGGTCCGGGCCGGCCGCAGCTTTGAGGCCAGCCGGCCGATCTCGATGAGCAGGGAGAGGCTTCGC
Organism: Vicinamibacteria bacterium; assembly: GCA_035432945.1. Classification (GTDB taxonomy): domain Bacteria; phylum Acidobacteriota; class Vicinamibacteria; order Fen-336; family JAGNNV01; genus JAGNNV01. The sequence continues at coordinate 7,288 of DAORUA010000129.1, forward strand.
GAGCGGCCGGAGACGTCCTGGGCCTCTTTCTTCGAGTCGTGATGGGTGGCGATGATGAGCAGGCGGTCGCTGCGTCCGGGGAGATTCGCCACCACGTTCGTGCCCGCCGATCCCTCGAAGACGAACTCCTCGAGGGTGGTTTGGGCCAGGCCTGCTTCCTGGAGCTTGGCCGAGACGAACTGGGCCGCGGCCTGATTCCGGGGCGACCCGAAGGGGTGGGGCCCGAGGGCGTTCAAGGTGGCGCTCGTCTGCGCGATGGCGGCCGCATCGAATGAGACTGCGGCGAGAAGGGCGAGGGAGATCAAGAGGCGGCGATTATAGGAGGCGCGGACCAGGGCCACGGGCGAAAGCGCGGTGCTAAGCTGATTTCAATCAAGGCAGGTCTCATGTTCTTCAATCCAGGGCGGCTCCGCGTGGCGCTTGGCGTCATCGCTCTCAGTTCACTCGCACCGGCCGGCGACATCGTGGGCCGGGTCGACTTGACCGAAAAAGGCGGGAAGAAGGCGTCCGATCTCTCCGACGTCGTGGTCTACATCGAGGGTTCGAAGGCCAGGCCGAAGCCCGCGAGGGAGGTGCTCACCATGAAGAGCAAGGCCTTCGCTCCCCACGTCCTCGCCATCGGGGCCGGGACCACCGTCGATTTTCCCAACGAGGATCCCATCCTCCACAACGTCTTCTCCGTGTCCGGCGAGGGTTTCGACCTCGGGCTGTACAAGCGGCCGAAGAGCGGGTCGAAGACCTTCGACAAGCCCGGCGTCTACACCGTGTACTGCAACATCCATCCCCAGATGAGCGCCACCGTGGTGGTGAGGGACAACCCCTACTTCGCGGCCGCGGCGAAGGACGGCTCCTTCCGGATCGCGGGCGTTCCCGCGGGCGAGTACAAGCTCGTCGCGTATCACGAGCGTGCGGGCGAGAGCGTTGCGGTTCCGGTCAAGGTGGGGGCCACCGGAGAGATCGCCGCGAACCTCGCCCTGGACGCCTCGTCCTACAAGCGCACGGCCCACAAGAACAAGTTCGGCAAGGACTACGGCAGAGAGGTTTACTGACGCATGGGACTCACCAAGAAGATCCTCCTTTTCACCGCGCTCCTCACCGTGAGCATCGTGGTCGTGACCCTCGCCTTCACCACGGTCCGCGCCAACGCGCTGGCCCAGGCGAACCTTTCCGAGAGGCTCACCTCTTCGCGCGGCATCTGGGACGCGTTCCAGGCCGACCGGTTGGGCCGGCTCAAGCTCGCGGTGCGCACGCTTGGGAATGAACCGGCGATCAAGGCCCTGATCGAAGCGGGCGACGCCGACACCATCGCGGACACCCTCCTCGAACGCAGCACGGATCTGGGCGCGGACTTCTTCATGGCCACCGACCCTTCGGGCCTCCTGGTGGCCCGGTCGGACAAGCCGACGGAACGAGGCACCGACCTGTCGAAGGACCCGGTGGTGGAGATGAGCGTCAAGGGCGAGGCCGCCGAAGGCCTGTGGCAGGAAGGCGACCGGCTCTTCCACGCGGTCTCGACCCCCATGAAGACGGGCGACAACCAGCAGGGCGTTCTGCTCGCCGGGTACGCGCTCGATGCCGCGGTGTCGAAGTCGCTCGCGAAACTGAGCGGGGCGGAGATCGCGTTCCTCACCGGGGCGGCCCAGGGTGTGACCTCCTCGTCGCTGGGTCCGCTCGAGCCCTCTCTGGCCGCGGCCCTCAAGGCCGCCGGTCCCGCGAAACCGGGCGAGGCTTTCGACCTCCTGGTGGGGACGGAGAAATATCGCGCGATCTCCTACTCGCTCGAGAACGCCGCGCACCGCCCGGTCGGATCGCTGGTGGTGCTCGCGAGCTACGCGAAGGAGATGGCGCCCTTCATCGACTTCAGGAACGCGCTCTTCATCGTCGGCGGCCTGATGACCATCCTCGGTCTCCTGGGCGCGCAGCTCATCGCCAAGCGGATCACCGGGCCGATCTCGCTCCTCGTCGACCGCGTGCACAAGGCGCGCGACGGCAGCTTCTCGGGGGCCATACCCGTCCACAGCACGGACGAAGTGGGCTCCCTGGCCAAGGCGTTCAACGGCCTGCTCAACGAACTGCGCGAGAAGGAGCAGTTCATCGAGTTCATGCGCACCGCGC
>DAORUA010000130.1:0-9394 GCA_035432945.1 Vicinamibacteria bacterium
TGATGTCGACGTTCACCAACATCGGCGCGATCGTCCGCAAGGAGTGGCAGCACTACTTCGGATCGCCGATCGCGTACGCGGCGCTCTTCACCTGGAACGCCCTGTTCTCGGTGTTCTTCCTCTTCGCCCTCAACTACTTCATCGAGGCCTCGATGAACCCGGGCGGGGGGATGGGCGGGCCGCCCAAGCCCAACATCAACGAGTGGATCTTCCGGCCCACCCTCATGAACATGGCGGTGGTCGTCCTCTTCGTCACCCCCATGCTGACCATGCGCCTCTTCGCGGAGGAGCAGCGGCAGGGCACCTGGGAGCTGCTCGCGACCTCCGCCATCACCGACTGGCAGATCGTCATCGGCAAGTTCCTCGGGGCGGCGAGCGTCTTCGCCCTCATGATCGCCACCTCGCTGCTGAACTTCGTGGTGGTCTTCCTCTACGCGGAACCGAAGCCCGAGTGGAGGCCAGTGCTCACGGGGGCGCTTGCCCTGCTTCTGATGGGCTCGTGCTTCATCGCCCTCGGCGCCTTCCTCTCCACCCTCACGAAGAACCAGATCGTGGCCGGCATCCTCTCCTTCTGCCTGTTCCTCGGCATCTGGACCCTGTCCTGGCTCGACAACCCCATGTCGTCCGCTCCCATCAAGGTCCTCGCCTACCTGGGCGTCACCGGCCACATGGAGGACATGGTGAAGGGCGTGCTCGACTCGAAGGACGTCATCTTCTATCTCTCGTTCATCGGCTTCGGGCTGTTCCTGACCCAGCAGTCCGTCGAGAGCCGTCGGTGGAGGGAGTAGCCCGATGAAACTGACAGATCTCTTCTCCGCCCTCGGTCTCGTCCTGCTTTTCGTGCGCTTCTTCGAGAAGGCGCTTCAGGCCCTGCCTCCGAGCGTCAAGCCGGAATGGCTGGTCCCGGCGGGACTTACGCTCGCCCTGATTGGCGTCGCCGCGCGAATGCCGGATCTCACCCGGGCCCTGGGAGCGCGTCGCCTGAAATACGGCTCGAACACCGCGGTCTTCGTCCTCCTGGTGGCCGCGATTCTCGGCGGCGTCAACTGGATGGCGAATCGCTACCCGAAGCGGCTCGACGTGTCGAAGGACCAGCGCTTCTCCCTCTCCGAGCAGACCCGCAAGATCCTCGCGGGCCTGCAGGGTGACGTGACCCTCACCTACGTGCAGAGAAACGCCGCCACCTCCGCGACCGCGAAGGACGTCCTGCGCGAGTACGAGGCCGCCTCTCCGAGGGTGAAGGTCGAGTACGTCGATCCCATGAAGGAGCCGGGAAAGGCCCGCGCCCTCGACGTGGCCCAGCTTCCGACCATCGTGGTGGCCATGGGAGAGAGGCGCGAGAAGATCCTCTCCGACGGCGAGGAGGACATCACCAACGCCATCCTCAAGCTCACGCGCAACGTGAAGAAGACGGTCTGCTTCGCCTCCGGCGAAGGCGAGCGCGACATCGACGATCCGTCCGAGCACGGCTACTCGGGGGTGAAGAGCGCCATCTCGAAGAGCCAGTACGAGATCAAGAAGGTGGTCCTCCTCCAGGAGCAGAAGGTCCCCGAGGACTGCACCGTGCTCGTGGTGACCGGGCCCGCGAAGGACCTGCTTCCCGAGGCCGCGGGCTACGTCAAGGCCTTCGTGCGCGGGGGCGGCAAGGCCATGCTGATGGCCGACCCCGTGGAGAAGGCGCCCTCGCCCAACTACGAGAGCATCTTCACCGAGTTCGGGGTCAAGCCGGGCGCGGACGTGGTGGTGGACGCCTCCGGCGTGGGCCAGCTCTTCGGCACCGGTCCCTTCATGCCCATCGTCACCGACTATCCCTTCCACGAGATCAACAAGGACCTCAAGGGAACCATGAGCGCTTACGACATGGCGCGCTCCATGACCCCGGTGACGCCTCTGCCCGACGGCGTGACCGTCCAGGAACTGGCGAAGACCTCGACGCGATCCTGGGGCGAGTCGGATACCTCGCTCAAGGACCCGGTGGAGTTCTCGGATGAGAAGGACAGCCGCGGCCCCCTGAACCTGGCCGTGGCCATCACCGTGCGCCCGAAGGCGCCCGCGCCCGAGTCCCCGGACGCCGCGGCCGCTCCGACCCCCGACGCGTCGAAGAAGGAGGGCCGGGTGGTCGCGGTGGGCGACTCGAACTTCGGCAGCAACGGCCTGCTCACCTTCCAGGCGAATCAGGACCTGTTCATGAACATGGTCGCGTGGCTGGCCCAGGATTCGGACCTCATCTCCATACGGCCGAAGGATCCCGACGTGCACCGTCTCGATCTCACCATGGGCGAGCAGCGCAACGTCCTGATCTTCTCGCTCCTCCTCCTCCCCGGCTTCTTCATCATCTGGGGCATCACGAACTGGTGGCGGCGGCGGTCATGAACCAGTTCGGACGCACCGCCGCGGCGGTGATCGTGGCCGCGGGACTGTTCGGGTACATCTACTTCGTCGAATCGAAGAAGGATCCGAAGACCGACGAATCCGGATCCGGTCTCACCAGGCGGGAGAAGGTCTTCACCGGCCTCGACAAGCTGAAGGTGAAGTCCCTCACTCTCAAGAAGCGCAACGGCGAGGTCGTGCAGGCCGAGAAGAACGCCGAGGCCTGGATGCTGACCTCGCCCCAGGAGGTCACGGCCGACGCGAGCGAGATCGGCATGCTCCTCGACGCGCTCCAGAACCTGGAAACCGAGGAAGTGGTGAACGAGAACGCGACCGACCTCGGGCCCTTCGGCCTCACCGAGCCGAAGGTGTCGGTTTCGCTGACCGCCGATGGCGCGGCCAAGCCCTTCGAGTTCGACCTCGGCGACAGCGTGCCCGCGGGCTCCGGCATCTTCGCGCGCGTGCCCGGCAAGCCCCGCCTGTTCACGGTTTCGAGCACCCTCGAGAACACGCTGTCGAAGTCGGCTTTCGATCTGCGGGACCGCGGCGTGGTCAAGGTCAAGAAGGACGCGATCCGCGCGTTCGAGGTCTTCGAGAAGAACAAGCCGGCCTATCGCCTGGCCCGGGGAGGCGAGGGCGAAGATGACTGGAAGGTCGTGTCGCCGGTGGCCACCCGCGCGGCCCGATGGTCGGCGGACAGTCTGCTCGGGCTGATCGAGAACCTTCGCATGGAGAGCATCGCCACCGAGGAGGCGAAGCCTTCCGACCTCACGAAGTATGGCCTCGGCGGGGCGGCGAGGCGCGTGGTGCTCGGGCTCGAGGGCGACAAGACCCTGACCCTCGAAGTCGGAAAGAAAACCGACGACGGCAAGTACTACGCCCGGGAGGCCGCCTCGAAGCTGGTGGCGGTGATCCCGACCGCGGTGGCCGACGATCTCGACAAGGGTCTCCGGAACCTGCGGGCCACCCGGCTTCTCGATGTCGCGACCTACGAGGTGACGAGCCTCGAGGTGGCCGCTTCGGGGACCACTAGAACGTTCACCAAGAGCACCACCAAGGGGAAGGACGGCATCGACCAGATCGCGTGGAAGTCGGTAGCGCCGGTGAAGGACGCGACGGAGGAGGCCGCGACGTCGGCCATGATCGCGATCGGGGGCGCGGAGGTCTCCGACTTCATCGACGCGCCGAAGGCCCTTCCCGCGTACGGCCTCGACGCGCCGGCCCTGCGCGTCACCCTGCGCTTCGACGGCGGCAAGAAGGAAGACTGGTTCGAGCTCTCGGTGAAGGATGACGCGGGCTTCGCCCGGCGGCGCGACGACGTCGCGGTGCTGAAGCTCGACAAGGCCAAGACCGAGGGCCTCATCAAGGCCTTCACCGCCCTCGGCTCGTAAGTCACTCGGACCATTGACCGGCTGAGAAGCCGGACTTAAGATCCGCGCATGAGTCAGGGGCCTTCTCGGCCTCGTCTGCCTTAAGGAGGCACCATGCGTCGATATCTTCGCGCGCTTCTCATCGGATGTATGGCCCTGGCGATAGCCACGGCCGCCCGAGCCCAGGAAATCACGGCCACCATCGCGGGAACCGTCACCGATCAGTCGGGGGCGGCACTTCCCGGGGTCACCGTGGTCGCCCGGAACGTGGGCAAGGGCGTCACCACCGAAGCGGTCACGTCGAACACGGGACGGTACACCCTCCCCTACCTGATCAACGGTGAGTACGAAATCACCTTCACCATGTCCGGGTTCAAGACCTATGTGGCGCGGAACATCAGCCTGCACGTAAACGACCGGCTGGAAGTGGGCGCTTCTCTCGGAGTGCAGGGCGTCACGGAGACGGTGGAGGTGACCGCCTCGTCGCAGCTCATCCAGCCCTCTCCCGCGGTCCAGAACCTGATGGGCTCCACCCAGGTCCAGGAACTGCCCCTCAACAACCGCAACTTCGTCCAGCTCGCGACCCTGGTCCCGGGCGTCAGTAGCTCGCTCTCCGACGAGGTCGGCATCGGCCTCACCAGCACGGTGAGCCTCTCCATCAACGGCGCGCGGCGCAACGCGATCAACTGGTTCGTGGACGGCGCCAGCGCCGTGGACGTGGGCTCGAACATCACCCTCCTCGCCACCCCGACCCTCGAGTCGATCGAAGAGTTCAAGATCATCACCTCGAGCTACGCGGCGGAATGGCCCCGGAGCGGCGGCGGCATCATCAACGTGGTCACCAAGTCGGGAAGCAACGTGTTCCGCGGGTCCGCCTACGAGTTCTATCGGAACGACGGCTTGAACGCGAACTCCTTCTTCCGCAAGCAGAGCACCAACCCCGCGATCAATGGCGCCCCGCCCCAGCTCGACTACCACAACTTCGGAGCCACGCTCGGCGGGCCCTTGATGAAGGACCGGTTGTTCTTCTTCGCCTCGTATGAGCGGCGCAAGATCGAGCGGGCGCCCACCAGCCTCTCCGCGACCACGATCGACCCGACCTGGCTCACCAATCCCAGCAGCCCGAACTACGTGGCCCCGGCGCTACGCGACCCGAACGCGGTAAGACTGCTCTCCGCCTGGCCCGCACCCAACACCGGAACGAACACCTACCAGTCGATCGCCGCCAACAAGCAGGACACCACCCAGTACGTCGGCCGCTTCGACTACTACCTCAACCCGAAGTGGCGCCTGATGGGCCGCTACACCTACGATCTGTCCGAAACCACCGAGCCCGGCGGCCTCTTCTTCGGCACCGCGATCCCGGACGTGGCCACCACCCTGACCGACGTTCCCGGACAGGTGGGCGTGGCCCAGATCACCACCACCATCAGCCCGACCATGCTGAACGAGTTCTCCTTCCAGTTCTCGGGCAACGCGATCGATTCCGCCTACGGCGGCAACGTCAAGAACACACGCAGCGCCTACGGCCTCACCATCCCCGAGTTGTACGCGGAGAACCGCGAGGGTCTGATCCCGACCGTGGCCATCGCCGGCCTCTCGAGCATCGGCGCGCCCCAGCTCTTCCACAACAAGTACCGGAACTACACCCTGGGAGACAACCTCTCCTACCAGCGCGGCAACCACCAGTTCAAGGGCGGTTTCCTCTTCGCCTGGGAGACAAAGGACGAACTTTCGGGGAGCGGCACCCAGGGAAGCTTCAACTTCGGCGTGGCCGGGGGACGGACCGCGTTCCAGAATTTCCTGACCGGCAACCGCGACGGCGCGTGCGGCTCGACCTGCACGTACACCGAACCCACCATCGAGGTCGCGTCGCAGTTCCGCTTCGCGCGCTACGAGTTCTACGTTCAGGACTCGTGGAGAGTGAAGCCGAACCTGACCATCGACCTTGGTCTGCGCTACTCGCTGCAGCCGCCGGTCACGGACGTGAACGACGTTCTCACGAACTTCAGCCCCGCTCTATACGACCGCGCGCAGGCGCCGTTGTTCTCGAGCGCCGGCGCCACCGCTTTGGTGGTCGGCTCCGGCAACTTCAACAATGGCATCGTGGTCGCGGGCCAGAATTCCCCCCACGGCCGCGGGATCTACGCGACCGACAAGAACAACATCATGCCCCGCGCGGGCTTCTCGTGGGACAAGGGCGGCGAAGGCGCCATGGTGTTCCGCGGCGGGTTCGGCGTCTACTACGACCAGGCCCTCGTCGGCATCTTCCTGCAGAACGCTTTCGTGAACCCGCCTTTCGTCCAGAGCCCGAGCGTGCAGAACCCGCAACTCTCGAACCCCGGCGCGGGCATCGCACCCAGCACGCGGGCGCCGGTGGCGCTGATCGCGTCGAGCGATCCCTTCATCACCCCGCGAACCATGCAGTGGAACCTGGGCGTGCAGAGGAAGTTGTACTCACGCGGGGTCATCGACATCGGCTACGTCGGCTCCGCGGGCGACAACCTGATCCAGCCCGTCGACATCAACGCGCCCCTTCCCCAGGACGTGGTGGCCACGAACGGCGTCCTCAACACCGCCCGCCCCTACGTCGGCTTCGCCGGCATCAACTACCGCCAGACCACCGCGAAGTCCCGCTACAACGGCCTCCTCGTGGGCTTCCGTCATGACGCCGGGCGCAAGGGCCTGGTGAGCGTCGCCTACACCCTCAGCCGGTCGAAGACCGACGCCACCAACGATCGCGACGCGGTCGACCTTCCCCAGGATCGCACCAACCTCGACGCGGAGTACGCCCTGTCCCGCACCGATCGCACCCACGTGTTCACCGTGAACTACGTCTACGAACTGCCCTTCTTCCGAGACTCCAAGGGCCTCGGCAAGCAGGTCCTCGGCGGGTGGCAGGTCTCGGGCATCACCCAATTCTGGTCCGGTCCGCCCATCTCCCGCGTAGTCAATGGGCAGACCAACGGCGGCCGGCGCGGCATTCGCGTGAATCAGATCTCGGACCCGTTCGCGAGCCTGCCCGCTAACGTTCCCGGGGGCGTCTACTACTTCAACCCCGGCGCGTTCGCGCCGCCCGCCGACGGAGCCTTCGGCGACACCGGCCGCGCGATCTTCCGTCTCCCCGGCGTGAACCAGTGGGACATTACCGCCTCGAAGAACTGGTACCCCAGCAAGAACACGCGCCTGCAGTTCCGGGCCGACTTCATCAACGCCTTCAACCACACCCAGTTCGACCCGAACTCCATCCAGAACGTCTGCTCCGTGGCCGTGACCGCCGCGAACTGCACGGCGTCCACCGGCAACTTCGGGAAGCTCACGGGCACCCGCGCCCCCCGCGAGATCCAGCTCGGCATCAAGTTCTTCTGGAACTAGCGGGCGCAGGGGAACTCAACGCCCGCGTATCCCGGCGGACCCCCCTTTGGGGGGCACGCCGGGATCTCGTCGAAGAGGTCGCCTAGAACGACACCCGCGCGCCCAGGCGCAGGATGCGCGGACTGATCACCTCCTCGACGCGCCCGAGGGTGGCGGAAGCGGCGTTGCGCGCCCGCGAGAGCACAAGATCGTTGTTGAGCGCGTTGAAGAGCTCGATGGACGGCGTGATGGTGACGCGGCCGACCTTCGAATTCCGGGCGAGACGGAAGTCCAGGTTCCACAGGTTGTCGTAGCGGGTGGCGTCCACCCCGGTCGCGAGAACCCGGGTCGAGCCGTCCGCGCCGAGGCTGGTGGTGATGTTGGTCGGGTAGATCCCGCCCTGCCGACCGAAGACCGCGGTGGAGAGATTGATGCTGCCCGGCAGGGTCACCAGGGCATCCGCGTAGACCTGCCACTTGAACGACGAGTAGAAGCTCGCCTTGCCCGAGCCGCCGGAGAGGATCGACACCGGGCCGCCGTCCTCGAGGGCGCCGGTCTCGAGCCGGGTGGGATTTCCAAGAGCGTTCACACGGTTGGCGTCGGAGTAGTCCTCGGTCCAGTCATTGAAGGAAAAGACCAGATTCGCGGCCCACCGGCTCGACATCCGCTTCTTGGCCGTGAACTCGAACCCGCTGAACCGCCGCGTGTAGCCCTCGTAGTTGGTGCGGTAGCGGCCGAAACCTCCGGGCTCGAGGAGCGCGTCTGGAGCGATGTACCGCTGCGCCGTGAATCCACGCGCGGAGAGATCGGAGCCCCGAACGTACTGCCCGGGCTTCAGGGTCGAACAGGTCGCTCCGACCGCGCAGGGAGCGGAGAGAAACGGAGTGTAGGAGAAGTTTTTCGACGACCGGAAGGTGTAGGCGGCGCCCACCGCGAGGCTCGAGGCGAGCTCATGATCGATTCCCAGCACGACCTCGTTGTCGCGCTGGTTCTTCAAGCCGGGGTCGATTCGTCCCGGAGCGAGGCCGGTGCGGTTGGTCCGGTCGACGTTGTAGGTGTAGAGAACGCCGCCCTTGATGTCGACCTCGTTCGGCTGGGCCGCGCGGTCCCCGTTGAGGTCGCTCCATCCGTAGGCCAGGTAACCCGCGGGTACCGCCGCGGTGTTCACGATGCCATACCCGAGCTGACCCGCGTAGTTCGCGTACGAGCCGCGGACCACGGTCTTGCGGCTTTCGTTCAAAGCGTAGGAGAAGCCGGCGCGCGGGGAGAGGTCCTTCCAGTCAACGAGGTTCTCCGAACCCGGGTAGTTGACCCCGGGGAGTTCGGTCGGGAAGGACTTGTTCGCGGGAATGGTCGAGGGCAGGTTCCGCGCGGTCTGACCGTCGAACCGGAGGCCGAGGTTCACGGTCAGACGGTCCCGGGTCAGGACGTTCCCGACGTAAGCGGAGAGGTACTTGCCCTGGTTCTGGTCCGCGGAATCGCGGTGGACCTGCGCGACATACGGCCCGCCCGCGATCACCGCGGAGAGCTGGTTGCCGTTGTAGTGGCTGGTGTCGTTGGTGGTGGCGATGCGGTAGCCGAACCCGAACTTCAACTGATTGTTGCCGCCGAGGCCGGAGAAGAAGTAGTTGCCGTCCACGTTCATCGTCTTCTGCGGGCGCCGCCCGAGGTAGGTGAGGTAGGAGCCGGTGGCGCGGGCGAGGTCGAAGTCGAGGGTGTAACCCTGGGTGTCGCCGCCGCGAGCCGCGAGAGTGAAACCGGTGTCGTAGTACGCGGCCTTCACGGAGGCGAAGAAGTTCGCGGAGAAGGTGTGATTGACCTCGGCCTTCCAGAGGCCGCCGGGAAGACCGCCCTCGGTGTCGGCCTTGTCCTGGTTCCACAGGAAGGAATCGGACTCGTTCGCGAAGAAGCCCACGGCGCGGCCGAACTTCTGCTTCTTGCCCACGAAGTAGAAGGCCGAGACCATGGTGTTCGGGCTCGCCTGCCAGTTCAGTTTCGCGTTGTAGGAGGGCAGCAGGGTCGCGTCCTCGGTGCCGTTCAGGCGGCAGAGCTTGATGTCCTGCTTGCCGTAGGTCGCGTAGAACCACAGCTTGTCCTTGACGATGGGGCCGCCGATGTCGAAGCCGTAGTCCTTGATGGAGTCGATGTGATCGGCCTTGTCCCGGCTCTGGCCCGCCTCGGGGGCGCAGTAGCCGGTGCCGCCGGCGAGGCGGTTCACGGTGCCGCCCCGGTTGATGTCCGCGAGGAGTTCGGGCGAGATGTTCGACGAGCTCCACTTGTCGTCGGTGGCGATGAACCGG
>DAORUA010000131.1:0-9300 GCA_035432945.1 Vicinamibacteria bacterium
CGACCTTGGGCAGAACCCGCCCCAGCGCAGCGGCCGACGTCTCGGAGAGCTTGTCGAGCGTCGGCGCCGCCTCCTTGGGGATCACCAGGGTGTGGCCCTTCGAGAGGGGATTGACATCGAGGAAGGCGAGGACGGCGTCGTCCTCGTAGACCCGATGACAGGGAATCTCGCCCCGGATGATCTTGCTGAAGATGGTTTCGCTCATTGGGGAAGTCTAGGACGAGAGGAGGGGAAACCTACCCCGGTAGAAAACCGCTCGACCGCAATACCCGCACGATGGCCTGCGCGTTCTCGGCCGGAGAGGCGGTCGTATCGGCGAGGCGAACCTCCGGGGAAAGCGGCGCCTCGTACGGATCGTCGATTCCGGTGAAACCCTTGAGTTCCCCGGCCCGCGCCTTCGCGTACAGACCCTTCGAGTCGCGACTCTCGCAGGTGGCGAGGTCGGTGTCGACAAAGACCTCGATGAACGCATCACCCATGAGGGCTCGGCACTTGTCGCGGGCGCCGCGGAACGGACTGATCGCGGCGCAGATGGCGACACCCCGGTGACGAACCACCTCCGAAGCGACGTAGCCAATCCGCAATATGTTCGCGTCACGATCCTCGCGGGAGAAACCCAGGCCCTTGGAGAGGTGCAGACGGACCTCGTCGCCGTCGAGCATGGTCACGGTTCTGCCCTGCTCCATCAGCCAGGAGCACAGGGCATCGGCAGTGGCGGACTTCCCCGCGCCCGAGAGCCCTGTGAACCAGACACAGAAGCCCTGTTCGACGCGCGGTGGGTGCGCCTGCTGAAGAATCGCCGCGGTTTCCTTTCGGGTGAACCAGGCGGGCAGCGGGCGGCCGTCCGCGAGATGCTTCCGGACCTCGCTCCCTGAAATGGACACGACCCGGGCGCCCCTGGGGGCCTTGTCCTCCTCCTCGAACCGGTCTTCGTCCGCGAGGTAGACCATCTCGCGGAAGGGAACCATCACGACTCCGACTTCCGCCGCGTGCCTCCCCACCAATTCCTGCGCCGCGTAGGGGTCGAAGAACGGCTTCCCGGTGGAGTCGAGACCCGGGCCCGCGTGATCCCGCCCGACGATGATGTGCGTGGCCCCGTAGTTCCTGCGAATGATGGCGTGGAGGAGGGCCTCGCGCGGGCCGCCCATGCGCATGGCAAGGGGCAGCAGGGCAAGGAGAGCCGAGCCCGGCTCGAAGTGGTTTTCGATGAGCGCCTGGTAGGTTCGCACGCGCGTGAAATGATCGATATCGCCCGGCTTGGTCAGGCCCACCACCGGATGAAGCAGGATCGTCGCCTCGTGCTCACGCGCGGCGCGCTTGATGAGTTCTTCGTGAGAGCGATGAAGGGGGTTACGGGTCTGGAAGGCGACGACGTTTGGCCGGCCGAGAGCTGCCGCGCGCTTGCGCACTTCCGAAGGGGAGAGACGGAGATCGACGAAGTCGCCGTGAGGCGCGGGGCGGAGCGCCGTGAGACGGCCGGCGGCACGCCCCTTCGGTCCTTTCATCAGCTCCCGGGTATAGGGGTGGGCGCCATCGGTCGAGCCGAGGAGGTCCTGAACCTCCGCCTCGGGATCGATATCGAAGACCTCGTCCACCTCCAGGATGGCAAGGATGTCACCCCGCGGATGCGCGAGGGCGACGCGGGATCCCAGCTGGATGCCCGGCTCCACCGGAAGTGTGATCGGGACCGGAAAGAGCTGGCCATCCGAGAGGCGCAAGGTCTTGAGGCACGAAAGATAGTCCGCCCTGGACATGAAGCCCGAGAGGGGGGCAAAGGCGCCGATCGACAACATCTCGTAATCGTCGAGCGCCCTCGGCCCCAGGATGATTCGGGGAAGACGAAGGGCTGCGGCAGGCAGGAGATCGGCGGCTTCGGTCATGAGGTCAGCGAGGTTACCCAAGAACCCCCGACCCACCTGCGGCCCCGAGCCCCGTGACGCGGCCCTTCGATTCCACCTCCCGGCTTGACAACCGCCCCCGCGCGGGTAAAAGATCTATTGTTATAAAGATAGGACAAGCCGCGTCCTGTTTTCCAGGGAGAGGTCTTCGCTTCGAATCATGCCTGCACAATCCGTGACCATCGCCGAAGTGGGACCGCGGGACGGGTTCCAGATGGAGAAGGCCTTCATCCCCACCGACCTCAAGGTCCGGGTCATCGACCTCCTCGCCGAGGCGGGGCTGCGCTCCATCGAGGCCACGTCGTTCGTGAACCCGAAGGTGATTCCGCAGATGGCGGACGCGGCCGAGGTCATGAGCCGGGTCGCCCGGCGCCGCGGAACGACCTACAAGGTCCTGGTGCCGAACCTCAAGGGAGCGCAGCGTGCGATCGAAGCGAAGGCCGATGCGCTCGAGCTCGTGATCGTCGCCTCGGAGAGCTACAACCGGAAGAACGTGGGCATGAGCGTCGACCAGTCGATCGCCGCGTGCGGAGAGATCGCGCGGGTCGCGTCGGCGCGGTCCGTGCCGCTCGAGGTTGTCATCGGCACGTCGTTCGGCTGCCCCCTCGAAGGCCCGGTGCCCGAGGCCCAGGTCGAGAGGATCGCCCGCGCGGCGGCCGCCTTCGGGATCTCGCGCCTCTCCCTCGCCGATTCAATCGGCTCCGGCAATCCGGCCCAGGTCACCCGGCTCGTAACCAGGATCAAGGGCGCGCTGCCTGCGATGCCCCTCTCCCTGCATCTGCACAACACCCGCGGCCTCGGCCTCGCGAACGCGGTGGCCGGCTTCCATGCCGGCATCGACACCTTCGACGCAGGTCTCGGGGGCCTCGGCGGCTGTCCCATCTTCCCCGGCGCCACCGGGAACGTCGCCACCGAGGACATGGTCAACCTTTTCGAGGAGATGGGCATCTCGACCGGGATCGACCTGAACAAGGTGCGCGAGGCGTCCCGCCTCGTGCAGCAGTTCCTGGACCGCCCCCTTCCCTCCTACATTCTCCGCGTCGGCACCACGTCCGAGCTGTACGCCAAAGCCGCGCTGGCCCAGGTGTCATAGGGAATGGCCGGCATGCTTAGGCTCGAGTGGACCCCGGCTTCCGCCGGGGTGACGGTCTGTCTTTCGCTACGCGGGTCGGGCCTTCCGTCATTCCGGCGAAAGCCGGAGTCCACACGCACCTGCTCCTTCTCCCACTCTTTCAAGATCCACCACCCCAAAGAAGCACCACCAAAGAGGTAAATCGTCCATGGGTTACAGACTCGGCATCGACGTCGGCGGCACCTTCACCGACCTGCTCCTGTTCCACGAAGAAACCGGCCGGATCTGGCGAGCGAAGACCCCTTCGACGCCAGCCGACCAGTCGGTCGGAGTGCTGAACGGCATCAACCTGGTCTGCGAGCGCGCGGGCATTCACAAGGATGCGATCGACTCGATCATCCACGGGACCACGGTCGGCACCAACGCTGTTCTCGAAGGCAAGGGCGGGCGCGTCGGCCTCGTCACCACCATCGGCTTCGAGCAGATCCTCCACCTCGCCCGCGGTCAGACCCCCGGGCCCCTCGCCGGCTGGATGATCATGATGAAGCCGGATCCGCGCGCAAGCCTCGAAGACACGGTCGAGGCCCAGGAGCGCATGGACGCCCGCGGCCAGGTAGTGCGGAAGCTCGACGTGGCCGACATCAAGGCGAAGATCGAAGGCCTGGTCAAGAAGGGCATCGAATCACTCACGGTCAGCCTGATCAACTCGTTCGCGAACCCCGCGCACGAGTACCAGATCCGCGACATCGCGAAGCAGGTGGCGCCCAAGCTCCCGGTGACGTGCTCCTACGACGTTCTCCCGCAGTTCCGCGAATACGAACGCACGGAGACCGCGGTGCTGAACTCGTACATTCGCCCGAACGTCAGCCGATATCTCCACAACCTGGAGACCAAGCTGAAGGGCGCGAAACTCAAGGCGATCCTCAACGTCCTGCGCTCCGACGGCGGACTCATGTCCGTGCACGCGGCCGAGGACAAACCGGTCAACCTCCTGATGTCCGGCCCCTCGGGCGGCGTCACCGGGGCGCTCTTCATCGCGAACCGCGCGGGCTTCCCGAACATGATGACCTTCGACATGGGCGGCACCTCCACCGACGTCTCGCTCAACATGGGCGAGGCCTCCATCGGCCGCGAGACGAACATCGCGACCTTCGCCTCGCAGAACACCGTCCTGCCCATCAAGGTCGCCTCCGTCGATGTCCGCACCATCGGTGCGGGCGGCGGCTCCATCGCCCACGTCCCCGCCCTCACCAAGGCCCTGCGCATCGGTCCCATGTCGGCGGGCGCCGATCCCGGCCCGGCCTGCTACGGCAAGGGCGGCGTCGCCCCCACCGTCACCGACGCCAACGTCGTCCTCGGCCACCTGCCGCCCCAGCTCCTCGGCGGCAAGATGAAGCTCGACGTCGAGAAGGCGAAAGCCGCGGTCAAGACCATCGGCGACGCCATCGGCCTCGAAGTCCACGCGGCCGCGGAAGGCATCATCAACATCGTCAACGAGTCGATGTGCGGCGCCCTGCGCCTGGTCTCGGTGGAACGCGGTCACGACCCGCGCGAGTTCGCCCTCGTCGCCTTCGGCGGCGCCGGACCGCTCCACGGCAACGCCCTCGGCGCAATCATGGGCTCGTGGCCCGTCATCGTTCCCCCCGCACCCGGCGTCCTGTGCGCCCTGGGCGACGTCTCGTCCGAATACCGCAACGAGTTCACCCGCACCTTCACTTCGACCGTCGACAAGACGAAGCCCGAGGATGTGGTCAAGGCGATCAAGGAACTCGGCCAGAAAGCCTCCGACTGGCTCACCTCGGAGGGCATCACGGGCAAGGCTCAGCACATCCGCTACGAGGCTGACGTCCGCTATTACCGTCAGGGCTACGAACTCCCCATCGTGGTCAACCCCGACAAGCTCCTGAAGGGCTTCGGACCGCTGCTCAACGAGTTCCACGCCACCCATCAGCGGCTCTATCAATTCAGGATGGACGTCGAAGTCGAGATCGTGAACCTGCGGGCCATCGGCATCGGCAAGACCAAGCAGATCAAGCTCGCGAAGAAGAAGAAGGGCAAGCACGATCCAAAGGACGCGGTGACCGGATCGCACGACGTCTACTTCAAGGGATCCTGGGTCAAGACCAAGGTCTACGACCGCGCGAAGCTGCAGCCCGGCCACGTGGTGAAGGGCCCCGCGATCGTCCTCGAGGAAGACTCGACGACGCTCATCCATCCGAAACACAAGGGCATGGTGGACGAATACTCCAACATCCTCATCTACCCCGCTGGAAAGTAAGGAGGCTTGAAACCAATGGCTAAAGCGAACAAGAAGTCCAAGAAGGCCCCGGGGAAGACGAAGAAGGTCAGGATCGACCCCATCACCATGGATGTCATCGAGAACGCGCTCAAGAACGCGCGCTACGAGATGGACGCGACCCTGTTCCGCACCTCGGTGTCGCCGTCGATCCGCGAACAGCACGACGAATTCCCGATCATCGCCGACCCCGAAGGCCGGATGCTGGTCGGACAGTTCGGCTCCTGGCTCGGGGACCTGAAGAACCACTTCCCCGACTCGATCGACGAGAACGACGTCATCTTCACCAACGACCCGTACATGTGCGGAGGCACGATCAGCCATCTCAACGACTGGCTGATCCAGATGCCGATCCACTACAAGGGACGCCTCGTGGGATGGACGTCGATGTTCGGCCACCAGAACGACACGGGCGGCCCCGTACCCTCGTCGCTCCCCACCGACGCCACCACCATCTTCGGTGAAGCGCTCCGCATCCCGCCCTTCAAGCTCTACGAAGGCGGCATCCTGAACGACGTCGCGCTGAACATCATCCTCGCGAACGTCCGCCAGCCCGAGATGAACCGCGCCGACCTCATGGCGCTCGTGGCCGCGTGCCGCACCGGAGCGCAGCGCATCCGCGATCTGTGCGAGCGCTTCGGCACCGACACCTACCTCGCGGGCACCCAGGCCCTGATGCAGCGCACCTACAACGCCATGAAGGCGCTCATCAGCCAGGTCATCCCCGAAGAGCCGCAGGACTTCGAGGATTACGTGGACGACGACGGCCGGGGCTTCGGACCCTACAAGGTCAAGGTCACGATCTGGCGCAAGGGCGACAAGGCCTACTTCGACTACACCGGCACCGACCCGCAGTCGGAAGGCCCGATCAACTACTACCTCAACGAGCATCTCCTCAAGATGTTCATCGGCGTCTACCTGATCATGACCCACGACCCGTGGATCCTGTTCAACGACGGCTTCTACCCGCTCGTCGACATCCACATCCCCGAGGGCACGCTGCTCAAGCCGCATCATCCCGCCGCCCTCTCCTGCCGCACCCACCTCCTCGGACGTCAGTTCGACATCCTGGGCGGGGCGCTGTGCAAGAAGGCGCCGCAGTTCCTCACCGGTGCTGGGTGGGGATCATCGCCTCACATGATCTATTCCGGCTACGACGCGGATGGAAAGTGGTTCAACGCGTTCGAGATCGGCTTCGGCGGCATCCCCGCGCGGCCTTTCGCGGACGGCATGGATGGTCACGCCATGTGGCCGCTCTTCACCAACCAGCCCGCCGAGCTCATGGAGACGTACTACCCCATGCGCGTCGAGGCCTACACGTCGGTCATCGACTCGGGCGGCGCCGGCTACCACCGCGGCGGCAACGGCCTGCTGAAGGTCTATCACTTCCTCGCAGAGGGCGAAGTCTCGATCCACGACGATCGCTGGCTCACCTATCAGTGGGGCGTGAATGGCGGCTCGAAGGCCATGCGCGGCAAGAAGTGGCTGAAGCGCGTGGATGGCTCGATCGAGTACGTGCCGAGCAAGTGCGACCACGTCAAGGTCTTCCCCGGCGACGAGTTGTTCTACCAAACCTGGGGAGCGGGCGGCTACGGCGATCCGCTGACCCGCGAGACCGCTCGCGTGCAGAAGGACGTGCGGTTCCGCCTCGTCTCGCCCCAGAAGGCGCGCGACGAGTACGGTGTCGTGATCGATGCGAAGACGTTCGTGGTGGACGAAGAAGCCACGAAGAAGCTCCGCGCCGAGATCGCTTCGAAGCGCGGCCCCGCGGTTCCCTTCGACATGGGCCCGCCCCTCGCCGAGATCCTGAAGAACTGCAAGGCCGAGACGGGCCTCGAACCGCCTCAGCCCCCGGTCTTCAAGAAGATCGCGAAGATGCCGATCTACAAGTCGAAGCCGTCGATGTCGAAGCTGGTGCTGAAGAAGCGGGTCGCTTAGTCAGCCTCGCCCGATGTCGCACCGAAACGGCCCCGCAGGGGGCCGTTTCCTCTTTGTACCCGCGGCGCTCAGCGCTCTCCCCGGCTCCGCAGCGCGTTCCAGCGCGGCATCACTTCCTGAAGCTGGGCGCGCGCCGCGTCGCAGGCCGCGACCTGACGTGCGGTGGGCGCGGCCTCGGCCTCCTGCATGGCCATGGCCGCCCTCATCAGACTCTGGCTCACTCCGTCGAGCGTGGGCGGGCCTGCGGGAGCGGCGGCGCCTGGGAAGGGGCCCGACGTGGCGGGGCGGGGCCGCGGCGCCAGCGCTTCGACCTCCGTCTTCAAAGCAGCCGCCGCCGCACCGGAGGCCTCGAGCTTTTCGACCAGGGCTCGGGCGGCCAGATAGGCGGCATTCGCGGCCACGGCGCCGTCGTACATCTCGCGCGACAGCGTTGCCGCGCGCTCGAGGTCCGCGGAAGGCGTCTTCACGCGCGGGTCGAGACGAAGGGTGAGCGGCTGGGTGTACGACTGGCCAGCCACGGTGAGCCGGGCGGTGTACTGACCCGGAGGCGCCCAGGGCGAGGGCACCACCGGATACGTCCGGCCGGGCACCGCGCCGACTCCGCCGGCGGCACGAGGCTCGTCGCCCAGGGGCTCGAAATGGAGATCCCAGGAGAAGCGGTGCATTCCCTTCTTCGTCTTAAGCACCATCTGCGGCGCGGGCCAGTAGAGAGGCACGCGGCAGTTGGGTGCGGTGGGGGTAGCACGGCAGATCCGGTCATATCCCTCGGGATCGAGCGCGGGATCGGGCTTGAGCACGGGATCATCGCTGGAAAGGGAACGGACGACCGTCCCCTTGGCATCCAGGATGTCGAGAGTGACGGGGCCGGTGGCATCGGCCGCGAGGTAGTAGTCGATGAGTCCGCCCGCCGGCGGGTTCTCGCCGTGAGGGACCTCGGGAGGCCATTCGGTCGGGTGGTTCATGCCCGGCCGCACCCGGACCGCGGTGGCAGGCTTGAACAGGAACGCGCCCTTCGCGGCCTGCGCCTCGACCATCTGCCGGAGCGGCGTGATGTTGTCGAGGATCCAGAAACCTCGTCCGTGGGTGCCGGCGACGAGGTCCGAGCACAGGCAGCTGTCGTCATCCTTTACCTGGATGTCGCGAATCGAAATGGCGGGCATGTCCAGACGCAGTGAATTCCAGCGGCCGCCGTCGTCAATGGAAAACCAGACCTGCGTTTCCGTCGCGGCGAAGAGAAGCCCCTTCTTGCGCGGATCCTCCCGGATGGAGTTCGCGACCGCGCCCGGAGCAAGGCCGGTGTTGATCTCCACCCAGGTCTTGCCGCCATCGTGGGTGCGAAGGAAGTGCGGATTCATGTCGTCGACCCGCATGGTGTTCGCGGCGGCATAGGCCGTGCCCTTGGCGAAGTGGCCCGCTTCGATGTTGAAGATGCGGGTCCAGGGCTTGATCTGGGGCGGCGTGACGTTCGTCCAGGTGAGGCCGCCGTCCATGGTCACCTGGATGTTCCCGTCGTCGGTGCCCGCCCAGAGGATGTTCACATCCAGGGGCGAGGGTGACAGCGCGGTGATGGCGCCCTGCGCGTTCACGGTCACGGTCGACGCGTACTTGCCCGCACTCTCGGGCACGGTCCAGGCCGGCCGCGACAGGTCCCCACTGATGCGGGTCCAGCTGTGGCCGCGGTCGCGCGTCTTCCACACCGCGTTCGATGCGTAGAAGAGGAGATCCTGGTCCACGGGCGACCAGTGCAGGGGCATGGTGCGCACATTGCGGTTGAACGGCCCGCCCCGGGGCCCCATGTCGGGACCGACGTTGATGGTCTGACCGGTCCGGCGGTCGTACCGGGTCACGTCGGACCGGCTGCTGCCGAAGACGATGTCGGGATCCTTCGGGTCAGGAGCGGCGATGCCGTACTCCTGGATGTTCGCCGGATGCCAGTCGTGGAACGTGATCATCCCGTCGTTGGAGCGGCTGGTGACGCAGGCCGAGCCCGCGTCCTGCTGGCCTCCGCACAGCCGATAAGGAAAGGCGTTGTCGGCGGTGACGTGGTACATGGCCGCGGTGGGCTGGGTGTACCAGTTGCTCCACGACTTGCCGCG
>DAORUA010000132.1:0-9192 GCA_035432945.1 Vicinamibacteria bacterium
ACGTCAACGGTCAGAAGATGAGCGTCAAAGCCGGCGGAGGCTCGGTTCGCCTCGGCCTGCGCGTCACTCTCGCCCGAAAGAAGGTCGGTTCGTAAAGATCGCTTCGCAGCCTCACTTCTCGGGTGGCTGCTCGCGATGAGGGCTCCCTAGCTCCTTGGGTCGGTCGCCCTCAGCCAGCGGCTCGGAAGTTCGCGGCCCAGCCGCACCCCGATCCCCCTCGACGCCGCCGCGACCTTCTCGATATCCACCCCGGTCTCGATCCCCATCCCGTGGAGCATGTAGAGCAGATCCTCGGTAGCCAGGTTCCCCGAAGCCCCCGGCGCATACGGACACCCACCAAGCCCACCCGCTGAACTATCCACGATAGACACCCCGAGCTGGAGCGCGCGAAGGACATTCGCGAGGGCGGTGCCCCGGGTGTCGTGAAGGTGCACGGCCAGCCGCGCCAGCCCGACGTGACGCGTCACCTCCCCGATAACCTCGTCCATCTGCGACGGAACCGCGACGCCGATGGTGTCGCCGAGCGAGATCTCGTCGCACCCAAGGTCGACCAGTCGTCGCGCCACCTCCGCGACCTTCGCGGGAGCCACCGGGCCCTCGTACGGACACCCGAAGCAGGTGGAGATGTAACCGCGCACCCACATCCCGCCCGCCTTCGCCTCGCCCGTGAACTCCGCGAAGCGCCGGATCGACTCGTCGATCGAGGCGTTGGTGTTCTTGAGGTTGAAGGCGTCGGACGCGGCGGTGAAGATGGCGATGGCGGAAACTTCGGCGGCCCTCGCCCGCTCGTAGCCCTGGCGGTTCGGAACCAGCATGGGCAGGCGCGCGCGATCCTTCGGCAGCGCCTTGAAGACCTCCTCGCTGCCCGCCATCTGCGGCACCCACTTCGGGGAGACGAAGGCTCCGGGCTCGACCACGGGAAGGCCCGCGTCGATCAGCGCCCGGCAGAACTCGACCCGGTCCTCGACGGAGAGCGCCGCCGACTCGTTCTGGAGACCGTCGCGCGGTCCCACCTCGACGATGGTGACCCGGGCGGGAAGTTTCATGACGCCGATTCCTCATCGGGCTCGATCACCACGAGGGCCGGGCCCGGGGCGACCATGTCCCCTACCTTGACCGCGAGGCTCTTGACCACGCCATCGGTGGGTGCGATGAGCGCGTTCTCCATCTTCATGGCCTCGACCACGATCAGCTCCTGGCCCCGCTTCACCCTCTCGCCCACCGCCACCGCGACGCGGGTCACGCGGCCAGGCATGGGAGCGTCGAGCTCGCCCTGCGTGGGCGCGTGCTCCGCGGCTTCCGCGGCGGCGCGGCTCATCACGGTCAGCCGATAGTTCCGTCCGCCGACCTGCGCGAACACGCGCTCGCCCTCGCGGACCACCACCGCGCGCGCGTGCCGCGTCGCGGCCGCGGAGGCGACACTCACGCGGGCGCCGTCGACCTCGAACTCGGTGGCCGACTTGCGCACGATGTTGTGGACGTGGCCCGCCACCTTGAGCCTCATGCGAGCCTCCACGAGTTGGCGGCCGCCCATGGATCGGGCGCCTTTTCCTCGGTCGCGGCCGCGGCGCCGCTGGGCGGCGGCGCGGCCTCGAGGGCCTCCGCGATCAGGGCGAGATCCCCGGCCGGGGGTGGAACCTCCGCGGGCAGCGGGCCGATCTCCTCGAGCACGCCGGTGTGAATGCGGCCCGAGCGGAAGGGCTCGCTCTCGAGGATCTGGATGAGCTTCTCGCGGTTGGTGGCGATGCCGAGGACCACGAGGTCCCGGAGCGCCTCGACGAGCGACGTGCGCGCGGCATCGCGGGTGGGGCCGCTCGCGATGATCTTCGCGATCATGGGGTCGTAGTACTCGGGGACCACGCTGCCCGTGGCCACCCCGGAGTCGCTCCGGACGAACGGGCCCTGGGGCGGCTCGAAGTGGAGGATCCGGCCGGGCGAGGGCGCATCGTGGTGCCGCGGATCCTCGGCGTTGAGGCGCGCCTCGATGGCGTGACCGCGCGGGTTCAGGTGCCACTGCTCGAAGGGAAGAGGCTTGCCCTCGCTGATCTCGATCTGCAGGCGCACGAGGTCGATGCCGAGCGTCATCTCCGTGACCGGATGCTCCACCTGCAGCCGCGTGTTCATCTCCAGGAAGTAGAACTCGCCCGAGGAATCGAGGAGGAATTCGACGGTGCCCGCATTGGTGTAGTTGGCGGCCGCCGCCGCCGCGACCCCCGCCGCGCACAACCGCTGACGCAGGTCGGCGTCGAGGGCCACCGATGGGGTTTCCTCGATCACCTTTTGATGCCGGCGCTGGACCGAGCACTCGCGCTCGAACAGGTGAACGCCCTTGCCGTGCTGGTCGAAGAGAACCTGCACCTCGACGTGCCGCGGCTTCTGGACGAAACGCTCGAGGACCAGGAAGTCGTTGCCGAAACTCGAGAGGGATTCGCGACGGGCCCGGGGCAGGACAGCCTCGAACTCGGCGGCGTTGTTCGTCACGTGCATGCCCTTGCCGCCGCCACCGCGGCTGGGCTTGATCATCAGCGGGAAACCGATGCGCGAGGCCTCGGCCGCCAGGCGCGCGTCGCTCTGGTCCTCCCCGTCGTAGCCCGGGACCACGGGCACCGCGAACTTCTGCACCTGCTGGCGAGCGGCCTTCTTGTCGCCCATCAGGCGATGAACATCGCCCTTCGGCCCGATGAAGGTGAAGCCCGCGGCGGCGCACGCATCGGCGAAGTCCCCGTTCTGGCTCAGGAAGCCGTAGCCGGGATGGATGGCGTCGACCCCGGCCTCCTTCGCGGCTTCGAGAATGCGGTCGATCCGCAGGTAGGACTCGGAGGACGCCGCCTTGCCGATGGGAATCGCGGAATCGGCCTCGCGGACGTGCAGGGCGCCGGCGTCCGCTTCCGAGTACACCGCGACCGTCCGGATTCCCATGGCCCGGCAGGTCCGGATGACCCGGAGGGCGATCTCGCCGCGGTTGGCGATCAGGACAGAGCGGATGGGCGGCAAGGCTGAGGCTATTCTGACCGATGATCGATGCGAGTCGATTGCCCCGCGCACAAAGGCGATAATCGCGGACCATGTCTCTCTCGATCCCTCACTCCCGGCGGGCGGCTCTCTGCATCGCGATCCTGGCCCTGGGCTTTCCCCCGCCCGCAACCGCGCAGGATGACGACGCGTTCCGGCCGGTCTCGTTCCCGTCCCTGTCCCTCGCGAAGGCGAAGACCTTCGGCGCGGACTTCTACGTGGACGACCGGGATCGCGACCCCTGGGGCATCGATGTGTTCGACGTGGGCTTCCGTTTCCGGTACCAGGCCGGGGACCGGACCGAGCTGTTCGGCAACGTCATCGCCAACCGGGTGGTGGCCCTCCCCGAGGCGCCGGCCATTCCCTCCTCGCCGCGCGATCTCGTCTTCGCCGGCCCCTCGCGGATGATCCCGAACGCGTTCTCGGGCGAGCATCCGTATCTCGACAAGCGGGGAGACGCGCGTTTCGACGCCTTCATCCCCGGCCTCGCCACCATCGGCATCACGAGAATCATCCATCGCGAAGGCCTGGCCCTGGGCCTGTCCGCCTCTCTCGCCATTCCCATGGCGGGCAGCATCAACGCTCTTCGGTCGGGGGCGAACTCGGGCCGCGCGGACGGAGCCTTCGCGCTTCTCGGGTCTCACGACCTCGGGGGCGGCAGGGTCCACGGGCGCGTGGGCTTCACCATCGCGGGCAAGGGCTCGTGGCCCGACCGCTCGTTCTCGGTCTCGGGCGGCGCTGTGCAGGTGAGCGAGACCAATCCTCCCATCGGCAACCGGCTGGACGTGGGCCTCGCCTGGATCCGGCCCTTCGCGGGCTCCCTGGCCATCGCCCTCGAGGCCAGGACCACGAAGGAGTTCGTGAGCGAGGAGCGCGTCGACTACATTACCCCCGTCGACCTGATCCTGGGGATCCACAAGTCCTTCGGGGGACTCACCGCGTCCGCCGCCCTGCTGGGTCACTTCCGCGCCCTTCCCTCGGGAGAGTTGCGCGCAAATCCCCTGGCCGGCGCCATCGACCTCTCGAACGTCACCGTGGCCGATCGCAACGCGTTCCTCGCGCGGGTTGGCCTGGGCGCCGCCGCGGGCCAGATCCGCGACGACGCCCACATCGTGGCCATCGGGGTCACGAGCACGACCCTGCCCGCGGGCGCGGTGCGCATCGCTCCCACCTACAACATCCGCTCGGAACACAACCTCGGTTACATCTTCACCCTGACCTGGAGACCCTAGGGCGAGGCAAGCATGGAGCTGGTCTGGCCGTCGCTTCCGTACCTCCCCGGCTATGTCGACGCCCTGAAGCGAGGCTGGTCGCCAGACAACGTGCGAGGCGAAGCGGCCGCGCGCGACCAGCTGGAGGAGATCGCGAAGGACGCCGCGGGCTTCGTGGCGAGTCTGGTCGACCGCGAGGCGAAGGGCGGACCCATCGCCCTGGCCGATGGAACCACGGCGCCGAGGCTCCCCGGGTACGAACGCTGGATCTGGGACGGGGACTTCTGCGGACGGATCGGCTTCCGCTGGCAGCCCGGAACCGAGGCGCTTCCCCCTACCTGTCTCGGCCACATCGGCTACACCGTCGTCCCCTGGAAGCATAGGCGCGGCTACGCGACCGAGGCCCTTCGCCTCCTGCTTCCCGAGGCAAGGGTCGAAAGCCTCCGCCATGTCGAGATCACCACGGACCCCGACAACCTCCCGTCAAGACGCGTCATCGAAGCGAACGGCGGCGTCCTGGTGGAGGAGTTCATCAAACCGGCCTCGCTCGGGGGCGCCCCGGGCCTGAGGTATCGGATTCAGCTGTAGCGCAAGCCGTAAGGTGGCAGGTCTGCCCCAAGCTCGTGCTGTCCGTCCGGTATCCCCCTCACGTCATTGCGAGGAGCCACTCCGTTGGTGCAGCGAGCGCGAAGCCTGGCCCTGGGCCACGAAGCAACCTCATTTGGTACCGTTCCTGAATGCAATTCGATCTCGACTCGGGACTTCACATCCTCAGGCGGACTCCAAGGACGCTCGACGCCCTGCTCCGCGACCTGCCCGACAACTGGGCGCGCGTCACCGAGGGTCCCGATACGTGGAGCGCCTACGACGTGGTGGGCCACCTCATCCACGGCGACGAGACGGACTGGATTCCGCGCGCGCGGATGATCCTCGATTACGGCACGAGCAAGCCCTTCGAGCCGTTCGACCGGTTCGCCCAGTTCGAGGCAAGCCGAGGCAAGTCCCTCGACCAGCTCCTCGGTGAGTTCGCGGCCGTGCGCGCCCGGAGCCTCGCAGAGCTCGCCGAGATGAAGATCACCCCGGAGCTGCTGAACAAGGAAGGCGGCCATCCCGAGTTCGGCGTGGTCACGATGAGTCAACTGCTCAGCACCTGGGTCGTGCATGACCTCGACCATCTCGCTCAGGTCTCACGAGTGCTGGCGAAGGCGTATGGGGACGCAGTCGGGCCGTGGAGGGCGTATCTGCGGGTGCTCAAGTAGCGACCAATAGCGGGGGGGTTGCTTAGTCGCACCACCAACGGACTGGCTCCTGCCAAGAAACCCGTGCGAGTACGGCCCATTTCGGGCACCCTAGAGTCCGACTGGACCCCGGCTTTCGCCGGGGTGACGAAAGTAGGAAACCCCATGCGAGCCTCGGTCGTGCAGGCGGTTTCCGGAGGCGGCACTTGGACCCGGAGACGGAGCGGGGCCGGGCGCTGATGTGGGTCGCAGGCGACCGGGACGTGCCGCGCGAGTCGCCGTACTCCGTCAGTAAAGTTCGCGCGGCCCGAGGCGAGTAAGGAGCCACACGATTCCATCGTTCCGGTATTCCAGTGGCGACGCGCGAAGCCGGTCCCGGCGCCGCGAGCCCA
Organism: Vicinamibacteria bacterium; assembly: GCA_035432945.1. Taxonomy (GTDB): domain Bacteria; phylum Acidobacteriota; class Vicinamibacteria; order Fen-336; family JAGNNV01; genus JAGNNV01. Next base: position 5,854 of record DAORUA010000132.1, read on the forward strand.
CCTCAGCGGCCGGCCCCGCGGGCCACATCTACTCAGCCCGCGAGATCGGTCGAGTGGATCCCGGCTTTCGCCGGGATGACGGCCACGGGTTTCTCCCGAACGTAACGTCCAGCCGGATGTGATGGGCTCGCAATGACGACCCACGTGATTCCCGCTGCACGGGCTGGGTAGTGGATCAGCGGCCGGGGCCGACGCTCACGTCGCCGCTGCCGGTGTCCACGTCGATCTTCACCTTGAGATCGCCGCGCTTGTAGCCCTTCACCCGGCGGCGCTCCACGATGGCGGTTGCGTCGTCGAAATCGCTGGTCACGTCGCCGCTGCCCACGTCGGCCATGAGCTGGAAGCCCGCGCCGCGGGGGAGCTTGAGGGAGACATCGCCGCTGCCGGTGTCCGCCTTGATCCTGGAGAGATTCGATCCGGACGCCTCCACCGACACGTCGCCGCTCCCGGTGTCCGCCGAAATCTCCTCGCTGTCGCCCACTTCCAGACGCACGCTGCCCGACCCGGTATCGGCCTTCACGAAGCGGGCGCTCGAACCGGTGACATCGATGTCGCCGGAGCCGGTGCCGAGGTCGATGTTCTCGCCTTTGAACTGACTCAGCCTGCAGTCGCCGCTCCCCGTATCGCACTTGAACGAGCCCTCGCCGGAGGCGGCATTGACGTCTCCCGAGCCGGTATCGGCCACGACTTCGCCCTTGAACTCGCGCAGGGAGATGTCACCCGAGCCCGAATCGAACCGCAGCGTGCCTTCCACACCCGACCCCTCGATCCTCCCCACCGCGTTCTTGAAGGTGCCGGAAGCGCCCCGGGGTATCTCCACCACCAGGTCGGCGTACAGGGCGAGACCGCGGCTGGCGCTCACGGTCACCCGCGTGCCGTCGTAGGTCACGGTGCTCTTGCCCGAGAACATGCTCTCGAAGAAACCTCCTCCTGAGTCGCTCTGACCGTCGCCTCCGTAGCGGTACGTCGTGTGATCGGCGAGCGGGTACTGCATCCGCAGGGTGGGATGTCCCGTTTTCGAGTCCCTGACCTCCTCGAGGCGGAGCAGCGCCGCCGTCTTCTGATCTCCCCCGTGCACCGTGGCCGTGACCACGACCCTCGGGCCCGTTCCCTGCCGGACCACCATGCGGCCGGCCAGGTTTTCGACCCGGAAGGGACGGCTCGGATCGGCCGAGAGTTCGGCCTTCAGAGACCGGGTGACGTCCGCCGAAGCAACGGCTCCGGCGAAGACCAGAGAGGCAAAGACCGCGAAGGCTGGTCGCATGGGGGGCAATCTCCTTGAATGAGGGTGGCGTCTACAAGGAGAGACGATCAAAGCCCGGCGGAGGTTCCCCGGGAAGCGGCTGCCTGGTCAGGGTCCGGCGACCGGGTCCCCGCGGTGGAACGTGATCTTCCGGATCGCGGCCGCCCGGTAGGCCCGGGCCCCGTAGCCGCGAAGCTTGAAGAAGAGCGGGGCCTGTTCAAACTTCAGGACGATTTCGTTCGTCCCTTCGCGCCAGACCGTTTCCGGGAGGACGAAGCGCGCGGTCTGCCAGGAAGGGGCGATCTCCTGCCGGCCCAGGGACACACCGTTCACCTCGACCTCGAACTCCTGGGGTGTGTCCGTCTCGATGGCGCGGATCTCAAACGAGATCCTCAGTTCCCCTTGACCGCGCAAGGGCAGCCAGAGCCTCGCCTCCTTTCCATCCACGAACCGGCACAAGGACCCGTCCTCCGTCTCCACCTCGGAGAAGCGGCGCGCCGGGCGAGGCAGGCGCATCCACCAGTCGTCCCGGCCCAGGTCGAGGTCCGACCGCCCGGTCAGAAGCAGCGGCGAGCCCGTGTATCCCTCGAGGAAGGCCACCGCGACCTTTGGCGACAAGGCTTCCAGTCCCTCGTAGACGGGGGAGGCGATGGAGTCCGCGGCCTCGCGGACCCCTCTTTGGACCGGCACGGGCGTGCCCGGAAGCGGCCGGAGCGAATCGACGGCCACGTCGTACTGGTGGACCAGCAGCAGTACAAGCGTGCCGGCGAGAACACCGGCGCGCGCGAGGCGCGGCGTCAGCATCACGAGCCCCAGACTGATGAGGGGAATCGTTCCGGTGAAGCGCCTCACCTGATACCAGTCGAAGATGGAGGCATTGAGTCTCCACTGCAGGAGGAGGACCAGCAGGGCGGCCGCCGCCCAGGGGCGGCTCCTTCGCAGCGCGAAGGGGAGGCCGATGACCGCGATCAGGGTCACGGGGTAGGTGGAGAAGAGGCCCCCGCGGTCCGAAAGGAGCATCTCCAGCAGTTTCGGGGTCGCGGGTACGGCGAAGCCCTCGCCGTGGAGCACCTTGTGCGGCACCAGGAATGGAGTCCCGAACATCGACCACCACACGGCGCTCTGAATCCAGGCGAGGCTCGCGAAACCGGCGAGGGTGGCGGCGCCCTCCCGCAGCATGCGCCCGAGGTTTCGATGGGAGAGCCACGAATCGAAGGCGAAGATGGCGGGAACGAGCAGGAGCAGGCCGTCCTGGGACCTCACGAGGTAGACCAGCCCGCAGGCGAGCCCCGCCTTCGCCGCCCACCCCGAAGACCCCGTCTCCCGCAAACGCCGGGAGGCCGCGAGCACGAGGACTCCGGCGAAGAACTCGATGGCGTGGGCGAAGCTCGGAAGGACGCGCATGTAGAAGCGGAGCGGGGAGCCGAACCAGACCAGCAGCACCGCGAGGAGCGAGGCCAGGGGACCGGTGAAATCGCGAAGCTCGCGGTAGAGCAGGAGCAGGCCCAGGCACCCGAGGACGATGGAGACGAGACAAGCGGCCGCGATGAACATCGGCTCGGCGCCGGTGACGGTGAAGCCGAGGACCAGGCCCAGGAGCGACGAAACCGCGTAGAGGGGAACGAGCAGAACGCCCCAGACGAGCGGCGCGCCGATGGGAAGAACGTTCTTCGCGTGCATCTCCTGGCCGAGCAGGCCATAGTCGTTCGCGAGATCGAGATCCCGATCGCCGATCAGGGAGCGCGCGTAGGTGAAGTAGTGGATGCCGTCGGCGTCGAGGGATCGCGGGTGGCGCAGGTACAGGAAGGCGCAGAGCACGAGCAGGGTCAGAAGCGCCCAGCGCTCGCCGCCTTCGCGAAGATCGCACAGCCTCGTGCGCCACGTCAGGGCCGCCGCGAGGAGCACGAGGGTGGCCTGGTGCTGGACATGCTGGTGCAGGGACTGCACCCGGACCGGCGTGAGGCGTTCGTGCTGACCCAGGTGTTGGGGCTGGAGTACGCCGAGGCGGCCGAGGTGTGCGGGTGCCCGGTGGGCACGATCCGGTCCCGCGTGGCTCGGGCCCGGGCCGATCTGACGGCCGCGGTGGCTGCGTCCGA
>DAORUA010000133.1:0-6313 GCA_035432945.1 Vicinamibacteria bacterium
AACTCTCCGACCGGTCGAAGTCCCTGACGATCTGGGTGGCCGCCGCGACCTCGGTGAAGGGCGTCTCCCGTGCGCTTCGTCCCATGGCGATGCGCGGAACCCCCGCCATCTTCGCGAGCGAGATCTTGACCCCGTCCTCGGTGGGCATGTGCGCTTCGGTCGCGATGGCGCCCTGGCCCCAGGGCACCGCGTACTCCACGGGCGGAGCGAGAAACTCGAAACCCGCCTCCACGAACCTCCGGTACTCTCCCCTCACGTCCTCGGTGAAGAAGTCGAGGTTCTTCACGTAGCCGTGATCCCAGGCCCGGGCCCCTTCGTTGATCCGCGGCGCGTTCCCATCCCCAACTCGTATGAGCCGCACCGCTCCCACCGCACTCCCGGGCTGTTCGAGGTCCACGCCCTCGATGACCGCGGGCTCGCCGAGACCCAGGGCGAGGGCCAGGCGCGCGGCCCGGGCGTCCTGCCCGCGAGCATCGGCTTCGAATCGAAAGGCCTGCATCTCCCTCATCCCGAGGAGGCCCGCGTAGAGGTAGCACGCGCGGGAAAGATCGCGCACGCCGACCGTCACCCGCCGAATTTCGCCGCGGTCCATGGAGGGGGAGCTTATTCGACGGGCCGGACGCGCCGGGGCGACGGAGGGCCGAACCTGACCGGGAGGTCGAGGGCGCTGGCGAGGCGGCTCATGTACACGCGATGCGAGACCTCGATCGTCCCGAACTGCCTCAGGTGATCGGTCAGGTACTGGACCTCGAGCAGCCCGAAGCCGCGCTCCACGAGCCTTCGAACCAGCGACACCACCGCCACCTTCGAGGCGTCCCGCGCGCGGTGGAACTTCGACTCGGCGAAGAACGCGCCGCCGATGGCCAGGCCGTAGAGACCACCCACCATTTCGGAACCGCCCCGTTGCCAGACCTCCACGGAATGGGCGACACCGCGGTCGTGGAGTGCGCCGTACACCCGGTGAAACTCGTCGCTGATCCACACCGGGCGGCCGAAGGCGCAACCCTCCATGACCTCGCGAAAAGCCGTATCGAAGGTGACGTCGAACTTTCCCTGGGCCAGGGTCCGGGCGAGTCGCCGCGGGACGTGCGGCGCTTCCAAAGGGATGATGGCCCGGACCCTCGGACGATGCCACGTGATGAGGTGTCCCTCGACGTAGGCCATCGGGAAGAGCCCCCGCGGATAGGCATCGAGCACCATCTCCGGAGTGAGATCCGGGCTGACCGCGACAACATCCATAACTGATGCAAGGTTACAGGCCACGCGCCTGAAACCGGGCCACTCCGATATGCTTCACCTGCCGCGCCCCGCCTTCGATGTTGACCCTCCTCCTCGCCCTCGCCTCGCTCGGGCCGGAGGTGACCCTCTCCGGCGTCGTTCTCGCCGGCTCCGGACGCCATGCCGCCACCCTCGTCTCGGAGGGTCGCGCGCGTTCGGTGGTCGCGGGCGACCGGGCCTTCGGCTGCGAGGTCGCGTCGATCCTGAAGGATCGAGTGGATATCGTCTGTTCAGGCGAACGGCGGACCCTGCACCTTTCCGCCGCCCCCCAGAAGGCCGGCCTCCAGGGCGCAAGCGAGCCCCTGGCCGAGAGCGCGCCCGCGGCGGACATCACCCTGACCCGGGCCGAGCTCGAAGCGCGGCTGGACCGGGAAATGTCGCGCCTGATGACCGAGACCACCCTCGTGCCCGTGACCGCGCGCGGCCAGGTCGCGGGGTTCACCCTGTCGCGGATACCCGCCGGCACCATACTGGACACGCTGGGGCTCAAAGCCGGGGACGTTCTGGTGAGCGTGAACGAGACGCCGATCGACAGCTTCACCACCCTGGTGGGATTGTGGCCCCGTCTCCAGACCACGGGCTCGGTGCGCGCCCAGATCATGCGGGACGGCAGACCCATCGATATCTCGGTCAACATCCGGTGAGCGGCCGCACCGGATCCCCGGGTACGTGATGAACCCGATGAACTGGCAGGAGATCTTCGACAGCGTCGGTCTCCTCTACGTCCTCGAGTCGGCGCCCTTCGCCGCGTCGGTGGCAGTCGAAGAGAAGTTCGCCTGGTGCAACGAGGCCTTTCTCCAGCTGGTGAGGGTCAAGGACCGCGCCGAGGTCATCGGGAAGCCGAATCACCACTTTCTCGACCCCGAGTTCCTGCCCGTGGCCCAGGAGCGCGTGTCCCGCCTCTACCGCGGCGAGTCCAATCCCCCGCTGGAGATGCGGCTGATCCGGGCGGATGGAACGAAGGTCTACGCCGAGATCCGCTCCGTCCCGTTCGACGCCCGGGGAAAGCGCGCCTACATCGTGCTGTCGACCGACATCACCGAGCGCCGAGCCACCGAAGACGCCCTGCGGGAGAGCGAGGCCCGCTACCGGAGTCTGATCGAGAACACGCCGGACGGCATCCTCATTCATCGGGACGGCCGCCCCCTCTTCGTGAACAAGGCGATGATCGAGATCGCGGGGGCGTCCGGCGCGCAGGATCTTCTCTCCCGCACCGTCCTCGACCTGGTGCTGCCCGAGGACAAGGACGCGGTGCGGGCGCGCATGGCCCTGCTGAACCGCGGGGCCACCATCGAGCCGATGGTGGTGCGTTTCAAACGCCTCGACGACCGGGTGGCCACGGTGAAGCTCGACTCCCATCGCATCGAGTTCGAGGGCAAGCCCGCGATCCGCGCCTTCATCCGGGTGATGACCGAGCCCATGCTGGCCGAACAGGCCCTTCGAGAGAGCGAGGAGCGCTATCGCCAGCTCGTCGACGCGACCCCGGACGCGGTGGCGGTGAGCCAGGAGGGAAAGCTCCTGCTCGTGAACCCGGCCTACCTGCGGCTGATGGGGGCCACCTCGATGGCGGAACTGCAGGCTCTTCCCCTCAGCGAGCGGGTTCACCCCGACTACCGGGAGATCGTGGCCGAGCGCATGAAGGCCGTGCACCTCGGCCTCTCCGCCCCGCCCATGGAGCAGAAGTCGATCCGGGTGGACGGATCCACCATCGACGTCGAGGCGCAGAGCGAGCCCATCCTTTTCGACAAGAGGCCGGCGGCCCTTTCCATCCTCCGCGACATCTCGGAGCGGAAGCGCGCGGAACGGGCCCTGGTCAACAGCGAGCACCGCTACCGCCAGCTCATCGAACTCCTGCCCGACCCCGTCTTCGTCCTTGACGGCGAGCACGTGGTCTTCTCGAACGCGGGCACGAGACGGCTGCTCGAACTGGCCCCGGAATTCGCGGACCGCCCCCTGGGCCTCGTCGACCTCACGCCCGAGACGGATCGCGCCGTCCTCCGCGGCCTGCTCGAGGCGGTGAGCCTCGGCCGTCGTCCGCGGACGAGCGAGATCAAGCTCAACCAGAACAAGGGCCAGGTCTCGGTGGAAGTGCGGGCCGCCGCCATCGACGTGGACGGGCGCAAGTGCGCGCTCATCATCGCCCGCGACCTTTCCCAGCGGCAGAGGGCGGAGGAGCTTCAATCCGCGCTCTATCGCATCGCCCAGGCCTCCACCCGTTCCTTGAGCCTCGACGCGCTCTTCTCGGAGATCCACGACATCGTGGGCGAGTTGATGTACGCCAAGAACTTCTTCATCGCCCTGCTCGACGAGGAAGGCGGCCACCTGACCTTTCCCTACTTCAAGGACGAGTTCGACTCCGCCCCGCCTCAACCCCTGTCGCTCGAGGACTCGCTGTCGGGCTACGTGATCCGGTCGGGCGAGCCCCTGCTCGCGGATCAGCGGGCCATCGAGGAACTGGAGAAGTCGCGCATGGTCAAGACCTACGGCCATGACGCCACGAGCTGGATCGGCGTCCCCCTCATCCGCGGGAACGCGACCTTCGGAATCCTGGTGGTGCAAAGCTACGACCCCAACCACCGCCACGGGCCCGCGGACCGCGATCTTCTGACCTTCGTCTCCGGCCACATCGCGGAGACCATCGAGCGCAGGCAGAAGGACGAGCAGATCCAGTCCCTCGCCTACATCGACTCCCTCACCGGCCTGCCCAACCGCTTTCTCTTCGACGACCGGCTCGACACCGCCCTCGCTCTCGCCGACCGCCATCGGACGCCCCTGGCCGTGCTCTTCGTCGACCTCGATCGATTCAAGCTGGTCAACGACACCCTCGGTCACAGCGTGGGCGACGGCGTCCTGCGGCTCGTCTCCGCAAGGCTCGCCAGCTGCCTGCGCGAATCGGACACCCTGGCCCGCCGCGGCGGCGACGAATTCATCGCCATCCTGCCCGACACCGACCAGCGGGGCGCCACCAACGTGGCCCAGAAGCTGGTGGACGCCCTGCGCCTGCCCCTCGACGCCGCGGGCAGCGAAGTGCTGGTCACCGCGAGCGTCGGGGTCGCCATGTTCCCGGACAATGGACACGATCGCGAGACCCTGCTCAAGGCCGCCGACCTCGCCATGTACGGGGCGAAGGAAATGGGGCGCGACACCCACCAGCTCTTCTCCGCCGCCCTCAAGGAGGACGTGGAGCGCCGGGTTTCCATGGAGAAGGGCCTGCGCACCGCCATCGTGCGCTCGAAGCTCACCGTGTACTTCCAGCCCATCATGGACACCCGGGCGCAGCGCCCGGTGGCGCTCGAGGCCCTGGTGCGCTGGCCGGACGAACGCGGGGGCCCCATGACCATGCCCTCCGACTTCATCCCGCTCGCGGAGCACACCGGCCTCATCGTGCCCCTGGGGGAACTGGTGCTGCGGGAGGCGGTGCGGGCCATGAAGACGCTGCCCCGGCGCTCCTTCTCGCCCCTCAACCTCGCCATCAATGTCTCGGTGCGGCAGTTGTCCAACCTGTCATTCGTGGATGACGTGCTGGAGTCCCTGAACGCCGAGTCGTTCCCGGCCACCCGCCTGCACTTCGAGATCACGGAAACCGCGGCCCTCTCCGAAGGCATCCTGATCGGCGACCAGCTCCGGCGCCTCAAGAAAGCGGGCGCCTCCATCGCCATCGACGACTTCGGGGTCGGCTACTCCTCGTTGTCCCGCCTGCGTCAGATGCCGGTCGACATGCTGAAGATCGACGCCTCGTTCATCCGCGACATGATCGAGGACCCTGACGACGCCGCCATCGCGAACGCGGTCGTCTCGCTCGGACGCGCGCTCAACATGCGGGTCGTGGCCGAAGGCGTCGAGCGGCTCGATCAGCAGAAGGCCCTGGCCTCGTGGGGCTGCGACCTCATGCAGGGCTACTTGTACTCGCGCCCGGTTCCCATCGACGAACTCACCGAATGGCTCCGCCAGTTCTAGCTCCCTTCTCCCAAGCTTTCCCGTCCTGACCAACAAGAGGTTTCCTTCCCCATGGGCTTCGCCACCGACTGCATCCACGCCGGCCAGCATCCGGATCCCACCACCGGCGCCGTGATCACGCCGCTCTACCTCACGTCCACCTACGTGCAGGAGGGCATCGACAAGCACAAGGGCTTCGAGTACGGGCGCACCCAGAACCCCACGCGCTTCGCCCTCGAAGCGAACCTCGCCGCCCTCGAGGGCGGGGTCGACGGGATCTGTTTCGCCTCCGGCCTCGCCACCAGCAACGCGGTGATGTCCTTCGTGAAGCCCGGCCAGCGCGTGGTGGTGAGCGACAACGTCTACGGCGGCACGCATCGCCTGTTCACGAAGCTCATCGCTCCTTACGGCGTGAAGTTCGACTTCCTCGATCTCTCCGACGCCGCGGCCTTCGAGAAGACCGCGGGCGAGTTCGACCTGCTGTGGCTCGAGACCCCGACCAACCCGATGATGAAGATCTGCGACATCCGGGCCCTGGCCGCCATCGCGCACAAGAAGGGCGCGCGCCTCGTGGTCGACAACACCTTCATGAGCCCGTTCTTCCAGCGTCCGCTCACCCTGGGCGCGGACATCGTGGTGCACTCGACCACGAAGTTCCTCAACGGCCACTCCGACAGCATTGGCGGGGTCGCGGTGTGCAAGAAGGCGGACGACGCGAAATGGCTCAAGTACGTGCAGAACGCGCAGGGCGCGATCCTCTCACCCCTCGACTCCTTCCTGGTCATGCGCGGGACGAAGACGCTGGCCGTGCGCATGCCCCGCCACGAGGAGAACGCGCGCGTGGTCGCGAACTTCCTGCGCGGCGAGAAGAAGGTCTCGAGGGTGTTCTGGCCCGGCTTCGAGGATCACCCCGGCCACGCCATCCACAAGGGCCAGGCGTCGGGCTTCGGCGCGCTCATCTCCTTCGAACTCGGCTCGCTCGACGCGGCGAAGCGTTTTGCTCCGAAGCTCAGCCTCTGCTCACTCGGCGAGAGCCTCGGCGGCGTCGAGACGCTGGTGTGCCATCCCGCGAAGATGACCCACGCGGGTTACACCCAGC
>DAORUA010000133.1:6413-9097 GCA_035432945.1 Vicinamibacteria bacterium
GTCGAGACGCTGGTGTGCCATCCCGCGAAGATGACCCACGCGGGTTACACCCAGCCCGAGCGGGACGCCCTCGGCATCACGGATGGCCTCGTGCGCATCTCCGTCGGCATCGAGGATGCGAGCGACATCGTGAAGGACCTCGCCACCGCCCTGGCCTCGGTGTAGGCCACGGGCCGGACCCGGGACCCGCGACCCTCAGGGCCCGGTGTCGAGAAGGGTGACGGTCACCATCCTGGGGTTGGCAACTCCGGGGGAACTGAGGGTGACGGTCAGGGTCTCGCCGATCAGGTTCGCATCGTGGACGCCGGTGACGGTGACGGTCTGGGCCACCAGGTAGTTCCCGGAGTTGAAGGTGAGCGTACCCGGGGAGACCGTCGCGGCCGTGGTGTTGCTCGAGACCACCGAAACCGCGAGCGTCCCGGACGGATCCTGCGTCAGCTGGACCGAGAATGTCGCGGTCCCGTCCTCGCTGACGAACACGGACACCACGCTGCTGAGGATGTACTGCGTGTCGTCATCGGTGACTTTCACGCCGACCGTGGTCGTGGCCACGCCCGGGGAGCTGAGCGAGAACGATAGGGACTCGTCGAGGACGTCTGCGTCCTGAACGCCCCAGGCCGTGACCGTTTGAGGAGTCGCATAGTCGGCCGGAGTGAAGGTGAGGGTGGAAGGCGCCGGGGTGGCAGCGTCCGGGTCGCTTGAACTCACGGTCACGGTGACGTTCGCGGCGGGCTGGAACGCCAGCGTGACCGTGAAAGTCGTGCTGCCGCCTTCGGAGGTGTCGACCGAGCCGAGGTTCGTGAGGATCGCTTGAACGTCGTCGTCCAGGACGGTTACCCCGACGGTGCGGGACGCGGCGCCCGCCGCGGTCAGGACCACGCTGGTGGCATCGTTGGCGACCCCTGGATCGGGGGTGCCGCTTACCGTCACGGTTTGAGGCGCGTTGTAGTTCGCTGGCGTGAACGTGAGCGCGGCCGGTGAAACCGCGGCGACGGCGGGGTTGAGCGAACCCACGGAAACCACCACGGTGGCGAGCGGAGGGGTGGCCAGCGCGACCGTGAAGGAGCCCGTCCCTGCCTCGTTCACGGGCAGGGCCAGGGCGCTCAGAACGATCTCCTGACTGGGACTCGAGGGCGCGCCGTCGCGAGCGAAGACGTAGTAGGCGCCCAGGGGCCCGACCAGCGTGAATCCGGGAGGCGGAGTGGGCGTGGCCCCGAGCAGCATGTACCCGGGAGGGACGGCTCCGGCCACGGGTCCGACGATCTGCGAACCGGCAACCGGTCCCGTCACCGTGGCGGCGCTCCCGCTGATGTCGCCCGTCGCCGCGCCCGTCCACGTCAGAGTGCCCGCGATGAAGGCGGCGGTCTGGGTGCCGGGAGTGCCAATGCGAATCGTTCCCGACTCCCCGTCCACCCCCGCATTCCCGATATAGATGTTGTCGCTTCCCGCGGCCAGGTTCATCCCGGCGTCCTTCCCGAGCGCGATGTTTCCCCCACCGGTCGAGAATCTCAGCGCGTTCCTGCCCACCGCGGTATTGAAGTCGCCGGCGGTGTTGCTCATCAGCGCTCGCACTCCAAGCGCGGTGTTGCCCGCGCCGGCGGCGTTGCCGGACAGCGCCGACGCCCCTCCCGCCGTGTTCTCGGCCCCGGTGATCGTGAAGTTGCCCGCGTTCGCGCCCAGGAAGGTGTTCAGGCTGCCGAAGTTGTGGAGAAACGGACTCCCCCCCTTGATGATGTCGCCGGTGATGCTGCCGTTGAAGAGGCCGGTGGGGCCAAAAGAGGAGAGCACGGCGTTCGCCGAATCCCGCATCTCGATGAGGTTCGCGGTCTGGCTCGCCGCCCCCCTGACGATGATGCCCTGGGCCGCCGCGCTGCCGGTGGACATGGTCTGCGTGGCGCCGAATGAGTTGGTGCCGGTGAACGCCTTGTTCCCCCCCACCGTCTGCGTCGTGGCGAGGTCCACGAAGTTCTGGGTCGCCGATCCGGTTCCCCCCTGGGCTATCGACAACGGCGTGCTCAGGCCAGAGAGCGAGGTGATATCGGCGTTCGCACCGCGGGCCGCCCCTCCGAGGTTGACGAGGGCCCCGCTCGCGGTCGAGGCGCCGGTGCCTCCCTGGGCGATGCCCAGCCCCAGAGTGGCCGGCTCCCACTCGGCGCCGCTGAAGCGGAGAAACTGGCCGGTCGTGGGTCCCGTCGCCGCGACCGGGGTGGCGCCGAGCCGCGTGGTGTTCCCGTTGGTGTTCCCATTGAGGGTGCCCAACGGGTCGAACCAGGAGATCACCGCCCCGAACGAGTCCTGGAATTCGACCAGGTTCGCGGACTGGCCCGCCGCCCCCTTCACCACCAGGCCCTTCGCGGCCGGGTTGAGCATGGCCATCGTCTGGGTGGCGCTGAACAGGTTGGCTCCGGTAAACGTCTTGTTTCCGCCCACGCTCTGGGTGGAGGTGAGGTCCACGAAGTTCTGCGTCGCCGACCCCGTGCCTCCCTGGGCCAGCGAAAGCGGGGTGCTCAGGGCGGAGAGGGAGGTGATGTCGGCGTTCGAGCCGGCGGCGGCGGCGCCCAGGCTCGCCCGGGCTCCGAACGCGGTGGTCGCCCCGGTGCCGCCGTTCAACAAGCCTATCGCGCCGATGAGGCTGAGGTTCGGCGCGGTTCCGCCGCTCGAGGCCAGCGGAGCGGAGGCGGTGA
>DAORUA010000134.1:0-9079 GCA_035432945.1 Vicinamibacteria bacterium
AATCCTGGGTCGTGGGGGATCGCCACGGCGACCTCGAACTCGCCTGGAACGTGGGCGCGCGCGCGTGCCTGGTGAAGACGGGCTACGGGATGGGGGAGATCGAGTACTGGATGTCCGGGTGGAAGCGCCAACCCGACCTCATCGCGGAGAATGCGCTCGACGCGGCGCTCCAGATCGTCGAATCCCACTGATGAAGCCTTCCCCTCTGCCCGCCACGGACCGCCTGCTCGAGGTGGTCTCGGCCTTTCAGGGCCGGCGGATCGCGGTGGTCGCCGACCTGGTGATGGACGAGTTCCTGAATGGCCGCGTCGAACGTATCTCGCGCGAAGCCCCGGTCCTGATCCTGCAGTACGAAGGCTCCGACCTGCGCCTCGGCGGCGGCGCCAACGCCGTGCACAACATCAAGACCCTGGGCGGCGAGCCGTTCCCGGTGGGTTTCGTGGGGAGCGACCCCACCGGCCGTTCGTTGATGGCGCTGCTCAGGCGCAAGAAGATCAAGACCGTGGGCGTGGGCCGCGCCCGGAACTACGGCACCCCGCTCAAGACCCGGATCCTCGGCGGCGGTTTTCATTCCACCAGGCAGCAGATCGTCCGCATGGATCGAACCCGGCCCCTCTCCGAGCAGGCGCACCGCTGGAGTGAAGACCATGTCCGGCGGGCGCTCGCGAGGGTGGGCGAGGTCGACGGCGTTCTGGTCAGCGACTACGGCCTGGGCCTGGTCAGCCCGGAGGTCCTCAAACTGGCGACCACGTTCGCGCGGAAGCATCGAGCACCCCTCACCGCCGATTCGCGCCACGCCCTCCTCGGCCTGGCCGGGGTCACCGCGGTCACCCCGAACGAGCCCGAGGTCGAAGAGGCGCTCGGCATCTCCATCGGGCACGACCTGAAGAAGCTGGAGAAGGCCGGCCGCGCCCTGCAGGCGCGCCTCAAGACGCCTTCGGTCCTGGTCACCCGCGGGAGCGACGGCATGTCGCTCTTCGAGGCGGGGGAGCCACCCCGGCACATCCCGGTCTTCGGCAGCGACGAGGTGGCGGACGTCACCGGCGCCGGCGACACCGTGATCGCCACCTTCACCCTTGCCCTCGCCGCGGGGGCGAGTGCCTTCGAAGCCGCGCATCTCGCCAACATCGCGGGCGGCCTGGTGGTGATGAAGCGAGGCACGGCCACGGTGTCCGCGCGCGAGCTTCGCCACGCCATCCGGCACGCGGAGTTCGCGTGAGCGCCCCCTTTCGACGCGCCGCCTCCAAGGTCGCCACCGTCGAAACCCTCAAGGACGTGTGCGCGGAAGCGCGCGGTTCGGGAAAGACCATCGCCTTCGCCAACGGGTGCTTCGATCTCCTCCACGTCGGCCATATCCGCTACCTTCAGGGCGCCCGGGCCGAGGGCGATGTCCTGATCGTGGGCATCAACGCCGACGCCTCGGTGAAGAAGCTCAAGGGAGAGGGTCGGCCCCTGCAGAACGAGCAGGACCGCGCCCTCCTGGTCGCGGCGCTCACACCGTCGACTGGGTGGTGATCTTCCCCGAGGACACGGTGGAGAATCTCCTCCTGGCTTTGAAGCCCGACGTGCATTGCAAGGGCACCGACTACACCGAAGACACCGTGCCGGAGCGGCAGGTGGTGAAGAGCTACGGCGGCCGCGTGGCCATCGTCGGCGACCCGAAAGATCACAACACGAGCACGCTCCTGGCCCGGCTCGCAACGCGATAGATTAAGAGAGAAGCGCCTTGAGAATCCTGGTAGTCCGGCTTTCCTCGATCGGGGACGTGGTCCACACCACGCCCATGGTGGCATCGCTCATCGAGGAGGGCCACGAAGTGGCCTGGGCGGTGGAGCCCCCGGCTTCACCCCTGGTGTCGTCGATCCGGGGTCTCAGCCAGACCTTCGTCCTGCCCAAGGCCTCGGCCTACGACTGGAACGATCGCTTTCGGATCGCCCGCACCCTTCGCGACTTCAATCCCGACGTGGCCATCGACGCGCAGGGCCTGTGGAAGTCCGCGTTCTGGACCTGGCTCTCGGGCGCGCCCCGGAGGATCGGCTGGATGGCCGACAACCGACGCGAGGCTTCGTCGAGCGTGATGCTCACCGAAACTGTGGCCTGCACTCCCGAGGACGTGCACGTGATCGACCAGCACCACGCGCTGCTCGTGGGCCTGGGCATTGACGACCGGGGGTCGCGGGTCTTCCCGTACGTCCTGCCGGAAGAAGCCCTCGCGATGGCCGCGGAGTATCGCGCCGCCATCGGAAACCCGCTGGCCCTGATCGCCCCCGGCGGCGGCTGGGAGAACAAGCTCTATCCGCCGGAGTTGTGGGGAGAGGTCGCGAAGGGCCTGGCCGAACGGCAGCTCGTGCCGGTGGTCCTCTGGGGGCCGGGCGAAGAAGAACTCGCGGACCGGGTCGTGGAAGCGTCCGGCCACACCGCCAAGCGCGCGCCCGCGACCTCGGTGCTCGAACTCGCGGCCCTCGCGAAGGGCTGCCGGCTCTTCCTTGCCGCCGACACCGGCCCGCTCCATATCGCGGGCGCCCTGGGCGCGCCCCTCGTGGCGGTGTTCGGTCCCACCGATCCCGCGCGCAACGGTCCCTGGTCCGCGGAGGACGAGGTGGTCCGGCGCGTTCCCGCCTGCGCTCCCTGCCACAAGCGAAGCTGCGACATCCATCACGACACCATGAAGAAGATCCTGCCGGGCGCGGTGCTGGAGGCGGCGTCGCGGCGCCTCGCCTCTTCGGCGGACCGGAACGCGGCTTGAACCTCTCGCGGGTCCGGGTCCGGGCGGGCTACACCGCGGGCGCGCTCGCCCTCTTTTTCGCCGAGCCCACGCGCGACTGGCTCCTCGCGGGCGGCGTGATCGCGATCCTCGGCGAGCTGATCCGGATCTGGGCCTCGGGGCACATCGAGAAGACTCACCGGCTCGCCACCGGCGGGCCCTACGCCCACACCCGCAATCCGCTCTACCTGGGCAGCGTCCTCATGGCCCTTGGGTTCCTGGTCGCGGCCAGGCATCCCATCTCGGTCACCGTCGGCCTCGCCTATCTGGTGGTCTTCTACCCGTTCATCATCCGCGAGGAAGCGAGATTTCTGAAAGGCAAGTTTCAGGACCCGTACCACGACTGGGCGCTGCGGGTGCCCCTCTTCTTCCCTCGCCTGACCCCGGGCGGGCCGCGGGAGTCGAAGTTCCAGATGAGCCGTCTCCTCGCGAATCACGAATGGCGCAGCGTTCTGGGCCTTGTCGTTCTGGGCGCCTTCATGGTCTGGCGGCTGAGGTAGGGCGGGCAAACGCAGGCGCATGCGGGACTTACTCCCGCAGCGGCGGGCGCGCGGGCGGATGGCTGGGCGGCCAGCGCCAAGATTGCGGCCCGGTTGCCCTATAGACAATCGGCTTATCTGTTGCAACATTACGGGGTCATGTTCACCCCCGCTCTCGAACGGATCCTTGTGATCGCGGCGCAAGGCGCCCAGGACCGGCGTCACGCGCATCTCACCACCGAGCACGTACTGCTCGCGATCGCCCACGATCCGGTGGGCCGTCGGATCCTTCACGGGTCCGGCGTCGACGTCGACCAGCTGATCAAGGGATTGACCGTCTACGTCGAGGAGCAGATCGACCGCGTGCCCGAGGGCTCGCGCAAGGCGCCCCAGCAGACCATCGGTTTCCGCCGCCTTCTCCAGTCCGCGGTTCTCCACGTCCAGAGTGCTGGAAAGAACGAGGCCGACGTGGGCGACGTTCTCGCCGCCCTCATGCAGCAGCCGAAGTCATTCGCGGCGGAGAGCCTGGCTGCCCAGGGCATCACAAGGCTCGATGTCCTGAACTACATCTCGCATGGCGTTTCGAAGCGCCCGGAGAATCTGCCCACCGGCCCCGCCCCTGCGGGCGACGGCGAGGAAGGGTCGGCGGCGGCCGCGGATCCGCTCGAATCCTTCGCTCCCTCCCTCACCGAACGCGCCCGCCAGGGCCTGCTCGATCCGCTGATTGGGCGGGAGAAGGAGGTCCGCCGCGTCCTCGAGATCCTCTGCCGGCGCCGCAAGAACAACCCCGTCCTCGTGGGCGACCCGGGCGTCGGCAAGACCGCGATCATCGACGGCCTCGCCCAGGCCCTGCTCAAGGACGACGCTCCCGAGTTCCTCAAGGGGGCCGAGATCTTCGCCCTCGATACCGGCGCCATGCTCGCGGGCACCCGCTATCGCGGCGACTTCGAGGAGCGCTTCAAGCAGGTGATCGCCGCCCTCAAGAAGCGCCCCAAGCCGATTCTCTTCATCGACGAGATCCACACCATGGTCGGCGCGGGCGCCACCAGCGGGGGCACCCTCGACCTGTCGAACATGGTGAAGCCCATCCTCCAGGAAGGCGACATCCGGATCATCGGGGCCACCACCTTCGACGAGTTCAAGATCATCGAGAAGAACCAGGCGCTGTTCCGCAGGCTTCAGAAGATCGTGGTCGAAGAGCCGTCGATGGCCGACACCGTGCAGATCCTCTTCGGTCTGAAGGACCGCCTGGAGAAGCACCACGAAGTCTCGATAACCGATGACGCGATCGACGGCGCGGCCAAGCTCGCCCAGCGTCACATGCGCGAGCACCGGCTGCCGGACAGCGCCCTCGACCTCCTCGACGAGGCGGGCGCCACCCTTCGCATCGACAAGGTGGATCCCCGCGATGTCGATCTGCCCCTGATCGAGCGGGTGGTCGCGCGGGTCGCCCGCATCCCGGAGAAGCAGGCCTCTCTTTCCGACAAGGAGCGGCTCCGCACCCTCGAGGAGTCCTTGAACCGCGTGGTCTTCCACCAGGAGAACGCGGTCAAGCTCGTCTCGCAGGCGATCAAGCGTTCGCGCGCGGGACTCGGGCCGGCGGAGCGCCCGGTGGGCTGCTTCCTCTTCACCGGTCCCACCGGCGTGGGCAAGACCGAACTCGCCAAGCAGGTGGCGAAGCAGCTCGGCAACGAGTTCATCCGCTTCGACATGAGCGAGTACATGGAGAAGCACACGGTGTCCCGCCTGGTGGGCGCGCCTCCCGGCTACGTCGGCTTCGACCAGGGCGGCCTCCTCGTGGACGCGGTCCGCAAGAACCCGTACTGCGTGGTGCTGCTCGACGAGATCGAGAAGGCCCATCCCGACATCTTCAACATCCTGCTCCAGGTGATGGACCACGCGACCCTGACCGACAACAACGGCCGCAAGGCGGACTTCCGTCAGGCCATCCTGATCATGACCAGCAACGCGGGCTCGCAGGAGATGAGCGCGCGCGCCATCGGCCTGCAACGCAACGTCGCGAAGGACACCGCGACCCGGGGCAAGAGCGCCATCGAGAAGCTTTTCGCGCCCGAGTTCCGGAACCGCCTCTCCGCCATCGTCACCTTCGGCTCCCTGCCCTTCGAGGCGATGGAGCTGATCGTGTCGAAATTCATCCTCGAACTCGAATCGCAGCTTCGCGAGCGCAAGGTCGCGATCACCCTCACCGAGGAGGCCCGCGCCTGGCTGGCACGAAAAGGCTACGACCCGAAGTTCGGCGCCCGGCCGGTGGCGCGGATCATCCAGGAGCATGTCCGCGACCCGCTCACCGACGAGATCCTCTTCGGCAAGCTGGAGTCGGGCGGGGAAGTCACGATCAGGCTCAATGCCGCGGGCGACGGCCTCGCCTTCGACTTCAAGCCGACCATCGTGAAAGAACCGGGCGAGAAGATCGAAGCCTGAGCGCCTCCCGCTAGAAGCTGACCGAGAGGCCGACGCGCATCCCACCCTCGGTGGGGGCGAGGATCAGGGACGCCTGGGCCTTCCCTTCGTGCACCGTGACCCAGCGGTCTGTCTTGAAGGCCAGACCGATGAGCGCGCCGACGGAGGCGGTGGCCGCCCCGAAGACGACCGCGCCGAACAATCCGGCGGCAAAGGCGGGACCCGCGTTGTCGTCGCATCCCGCGATTTCCGGATCGCACGCGAGGGCGACGCCGACAAGTCCCCCGAAGGCTGCCCCGGGTATGAGCCCGATCAGAGCTCCCTTGCGCCACTGGGAGCGCTGGCCGCGCGCCACCTCGAGGCGATCCAGTTGCTGCAACGAGAGGCGTAGAGGTTGTCCCGCGCCCGCCGGGCTCAGGACGAGTTGGTCCGCAGTCACGCTCGCGATCGTCGAGGTAAGCGTTTCACCACTTCCG
The DNA here is from genome assembly GCA_035432945.1 of Vicinamibacteria bacterium. Classification (GTDB taxonomy): domain Bacteria; phylum Acidobacteriota; class Vicinamibacteria; order Fen-336; family JAGNNV01; genus JAGNNV01. The sequence continues at coordinate 6,141 of DAORUA010000134.1, forward strand.
AGCACCTTGACTTTCACACGATCGCCCGGGGCCAGGGTGGACAGGGGACTCGTCTTGTCGTCGGCCGCGGCCGCCGGAATGGACAGCGCGGTCAACGCGAGCCAGGCGGCCGTTCTCGTGTTCATCGTTATTCCCCCCAGTGGGCCGCGGCTCTCAGAAACCCACCGTGAGCCCGGCCCGCACTCCTCCCCTTGCGGGCGCGAGATTGAGGGACACCTTCTGCTTTCCCTCATGCACCCGGACCCAGTGGTCGGTCTTGAACGCGAGGCCGATAAGCGCGCCCACGGTGGCGGTGGCGCCTCCGAGGATGATGGCGCCGGCCAATCCGCCCGCGGCGGCGAGGGTCGCGTCAGGATTGCAGTCGCTCGCATAGGGATCGCACTGAATGAGGGCGCCGGCGAGCCCCCCCACGACGGCCCCGGGAATGAGTCCGATCACCGCGCCCTTGCGCCACTGGGTGCGGCTCCCCCGGGACACCTCGAGCTGGTCCAATTGCCCCAGGGAGAGCCGAAGGGGCTGTGCCGCTCCCATGGACTTCAGGACGAGTTCGTCCGCGGTCACGCTCTCGATGGTCGCTATGAGAGTGTCGCGGTCGCCCTTGACTTCGACCCTGACGCGATCGCCCGGGGCCAGGGTGGCGAGCGCGCCTGTCTTGTCATCGGCCCCGGCCGCCGCGGCCCAAAACACCATCAGGGTAAGCGCTGCGTGTATTTTAGTTTTCATGGACCCCCTCCCGAGGTCGCAGTATGCGCGCTTTCCCTGAGAGTTACCGGCTGGCCACGGGCCGTCCCTTCATATCACCTTGATGACAACCTTGCCCTTCGCGCGCCCGGTTTCGACGTAGGCAAGGGCCTCCGGAGTCGCCTCGAAAGGGAATACCCGATCCACGACGGGCCGAATGATTCCGGCTTCGATCAGAGAAGTGATTCTGGCCAACTGATCACCGTTCGCGCGCATGAAGAGAAACGAGTAGGCGATCTGACCGCGCCTTGCTTTCGCTCTCACTCCGTAACTGAGGAGGCCCAGGGCCACTCCAAGGATCCACGACGCTCCAAGGTCGCGGGCGAAACCAGGATCGGGTGGGCCTGAAATCGAGATGAGCCCCCCCCCGGGCCTCAGCACTCCCAGAGATTTCTCGAGGGTCGCCTTGTCCTGGCTGTTCAAAACCACGTCGTAGTCTCTGAGGATCTTTGCGAAGTCGTCCTTTCTGTAGTCGATGGCGATGTCGGCCCCGAGGCTCCTGACCAGATCCAGATTGTCCGTGCTCGTCGTGGTGGCCACGGTCGCGCCCAGGTGCTTCGCCAGCTGAATGGCGATGGTGCCCACACCGCCCGAGCCCGCCTGGATGAACACCTTCTCCCCTTTCTTGAGATCGGCCTTCTCGATCAACGCCTGCCACGCGGTCAGGGCGACGAGAGGAAGGGAAGCGGCCTCTTCCATCGTGACGTTCCGGGGCTTCTTCGCGAGCGAGCCCTCCTTGATGGAGATCTGCTCGGCGAAGGTCCCGATTCGATCCTTGTCCGGTCGCGCGTAGACCTCGTCTCCGGGTTTGAATCGCCGCACCCGGGATCCGACCTCGAGCACGACTCCGGCCACGTCATTCCCCAGGATGAGAGGGAGGCGGTAGGGGAGAAGGAGCTTGAACTCTCCGGCCCTGATCTTGGAGTCGAGAGCATTCACGCCCGCGGCGTGGACCTGGATCAGGACGTCGTCCTCGCGCACTTCCGGGACGGGCATCTCTCCAGCCCGTAAGGGCGCGCCGCTTCCATAGCGATCGATGATGAACGCCTTCATGGTCAGGCGACCTCCACGGGCCGAGGCCGCGAAGCCGTGGCCGCGTCGAGGCGGAGATCCTTGCGAATCCCGGCGTCGAGGAGGCCCGCGGGGGCGAATCGGCGAAGCCAGCGCAGGCGGTTCGCGAGCCCGCCGGCGGCGTAGCGAAGTTTCGGACGGACCGCGCTCGCCGCCTTCAGAACCACGTCGGCCACCACACCTGGCTCATCGGCGCGGGTCATGACATCCTTTAGCGCTTCTCCCACCGCCGCACGGACTTCGCGATACTCGTCGACCTTCGCGTCGGGTTCGAGGAAGTTCGCGTCGAACCGTGTCCTCGTATAGGCGGGCTCGATGACCGAGACTCGAATGCCCCGGGTGCGCAGCTCGTGGTCGAGCGACTCCGAGTAGCCCTCGATCGCATGCTTGGTTGCGGCATAGAGGGCCCCGTAGGGCATGGGCAGAAAGCCCAGCACGGAGCCGATGTTGAGGATGCGCCCGCTCCCCTGGCGTCGCATGTGGGGCACGACCGCGCGGGTCATCCGGACCACCCCGAAGAAATTCGTGTCGAAGATCGCCCGGGCCTGCTCGATGGAGCTCTCCTCCGCGCCGGCGGGGGCGACACCGAACCCGGCGTTGTTCACGAGCAGGTCAATCCGTCCGTCCCGTCGCATCACCTCCGAGACCGCGGCCTCCACGGAATCATCGCTGGTCACGTCGAGAGGCAGCATCTCGAACGATCGCGTGCCCGCCGGCCCCCCACGCCTGCTGGTGCCGTAGACCTTGTAGCCCGACAGCGACAGCCGTAGCGCCACCGCTTCGCCGATGCCTGACGAGGCCCCCGTGACGAGGGCTATCTTGTTTTCCATGGTGTCCTTCCTCTATCCGATTACCGCCGAGGCCCGACGGATGCCGCCGCGACCTTCACGATATGATGATCATCATATTCAAGAACGAACGAAGGGCCCCCGCGATTCCACCATGGCCTCAGTCCCCCTTGGGGCCGAGATGTTTCAGGGCCGCCTCGCGCAACCCGTCGGAGAGCCGAGAGTCGTCGACGGCGCGGGCCAGGACCAGGGTTCCGACCATGGTGGCTACGGTGACCAGCGCGCGCTCGTGCGCGCGCGGCTCCCCCCAGTCGGCCGACTGCCGCCCCACGAGGTCGA
>DAORUA010000135.1:0-9043 GCA_035432945.1 Vicinamibacteria bacterium
GCCGCCGCCCCAGCGGTACCGGCTCTTGGCCGCGTAGTTCACGATCTGGTTGAAGGCGCAACCGATGAAGTCGATGAATTGAAGCTCGGCGATCGGACGCATGCCGAAGAGCGAGGCTCCGATGGCCGCGCCGATCAGGCCGGTCTCGGAGATGGGGGTATCGATGATCCGCTCCGGCCCGAATTTCTCGAGGAATCCCTGGGTGACCCGGAAGGCGCCGCCGTAGTTGCCCACGTCTTCGCCCAGGATGAACACCCGCGAGTCGCGGACCATCTCCTCTTCCATGGCCTGGCGGATGGCCTCGAGGTACGTGAGCATGGCCATGGCGCTAGAGGCCCCGGGCTTTCTTCGACTTCCGCACGATCTCGGGGGTCGGATCCAGGGCGGGGGATCCGAAGTAGACGTCGGTGGTGCCGCTGTCGCCCGCGGGCATGGGGGAGGCCTCGGCGCTCGCGAGTTCCGTGGCGAGTTCTTCCTCGACCCGGGTGACCACGGCCTGGAGGAGGTTCGGGCCGATGCCGACGCCGACGAGGAATTTCTCGAACATGACGATCGGGTCGCGCTGCGCCCACTTGTCCACCATCTCCCTGGGCACGTACTTCATGTCGTCGTGCTCGGCGTGCCCCTTCATCCTCATGGTCAGGGCTTCGATCAGCGTGGGTCCCAGGCCCTGCCGCGCGCGCTGGATGGCGGTGCGGGTGGCGTCGTACACGGCCAGGACGTCGTTGCCGTCCACCTGGGCGCCGAAGCACCCGTAGGCGGTGGCCCGATCCACGAAGTTCGGGTTGGCGGTCTGCCGCGCGGTGGGCGTCGAATAGGCCCAGCCGTTGTTCTCGACGATGAGCACGAGCGGGGCTTTCTGCACGCAGGCGAGGTTCAGCCCCTCGTGGAACGCTCCGGTGGAGGTACCCCCGTCGCCGATCCAGGTCAGGGCCACGGTGCGCCGGCCGTTCATGCGCTCGGCCATGACCGCGCCGGTCAGGATCGGGATCATGTCGCCGAGCATCGAGATCACCGACGGCATCGAGCCCTCGGGGGAGAGCCATCCGAAGTGGAGATTGAGATCGCGCCCGCGGGTCGGAGAACCGGCCTTCGCCATGTACTGGCAGAAGATGTCGTGGGGCGAGCCGCCGCGAACCAGGATGGCGCCGAGGTTGCGGATCAGGGGGGTGAAGATGTCCCCCCGTTCCAGCGCGTAGGCGGCGCCCACCGAACAGGCCTCCTGCCCGAGGCTCCGGTACAGGCCTCCCACCACCTTGCTCTGACGGTACAGATTGGAGAGCTTCTCCTCGAGGCTCCGATTGAGCTTGAGGAAGTAGTAGAGCTCGAGCAGGTGGCCGCGGGTGAGGCGGTCTGCGGAGGGCTTGTCCGTGGTCACGAGGCGGGAATTCTATTCCCCATCGCCTCGCGCCCTCTCCGCGCCTACGATTCCTGAACCGTGGGTCCTTCGACCACCTCCACCGACACCGCGGCCTTCTCCAGGTTCTCGAGGAGGCTGTTCTTCCAGATGTCGCCCGGGGCGGGAGCGCCCGCCTGCGGCGACACGCCCACCGCGCGGTTGCGGCCGGTCTGCTTGGCCCGGTACAGGGCCAGGTCGGCGAGTTCCAGCACCGCGTCGAGGGGAACCGAGGTGGGGTTGTCCACGTAGAAAGGGAAGGTGGCGAAACCCACCGAGCAGGTGCGGGGAAGCTTCTTGCCGGGACCGATGTCGAAGGGCTCCTTCCCCATCATGCGCTCGATTCGGTCGGCGATTTCGGTGCGCGGCAGGTCGGGGGCGCCCCTGGCCACGATCAGGAATTCCTCGCCGCCCCACCGGAAGATGAGATCGGAGGCCCGGGTGGCCGCCTTCAGGCGGGCCGCGGTCTGGCGGAGGACATCGTCGCCCGCGGCGTGACCGTAGGTGTCGTTGACCTGCTTGAAGTGGTCGAGATCCACGAGGAACATGTGGAGGGCCGCCGATCCGGGCCGGCAGGCGAGCGACGCCTCGGCCTCGATGATCTCCGCGAAGTAGCGCCGGTTGCGCAGGCCGGTGAGCGGATCGGTGAACGAGGCCTCCCGGAGTTCCGCGGTTTTCTGGTCGACGATGGTCTCGAGCTCGCGCTGCCGGTTTCGGAGCGCGCGCGTCCTCAGGTAGAGGGCGCCGTAGAACAGCCCGCCCAGCACTCCGAGCCCAAGGGCGATCGCCCAGGCTTCCCGGTACCAGGGCTTCAGCACCACGAACGAGAAGCCCGCCTCGTCGCCGACCCGCCCGTAAACGTCGCGGGTTTCCACCCTGAACCGGTACGCGCCCGGGCCGAGGTTCGTGTAGTCCTTCCGCGTCTCCTGAGTCCAGGGACTCCAGTCCGTATCCTGGCCATCCAGGCGGAATCGGAACCGGTTGCGCGATGGATCGTCGAGGCTGGTGGAGGCGACCTCGAAGCGAAGGGGCGCCAGGTGCGGCAGCGGGGTTTCGAGCGAATCGCTGGGGCCGCCGGAGAAGAGAACAGTCTCGTTGGACCGCACCCTGCGGACCCGCGCGGTGGCGGGGTTCTTCTCCCGGGTCTCGCGGGAGGGGTCGTATCGAAAGGCCCCGTCGTCGGTGCCGATCCAGGCCTCGGTGTCCGAGACATCGAGGAAATCCAGGATGCGGCTTCCCGCGGGGATTCTCAGAAGCGAGGTGCGCCGAACCGTGAGAGCCCCCGCGAGGCCCTCCGTCACCAGGCGCAGCGGCCGTTTCGCCGAGGCCACCCAGTAGCCGCCATCCCTCGCATTCCTGATCCGGAAGGCCCCGCGGCCGGCCCCGAGGACTTCGGTGAACGAAGGGTCCGGCACCAGCACGAAGCCCTGAGGCCTGAGGACCGCGGTGGCGGTCCCGATGCGGATGCCGTCCTTCAGGGAGATCACTTCGGCGAAGCCGGCGGCGATTCCCTGTTCCTCTCCGAACGTCCGGATCTCCGTCAGTTCGAGCGAAGCGCCCCTGCGAACCGGCAGACCCGCAAGCAGGCGTCCGGTGACCAGGGCAATCCAGAGTCGTTCTCCTCCATCCTCCCCGACGCTCGTGGCCTCGACATCCGTCAATCTTTCGAACTCCGGGCCGGTGGCGGAGAGGGACGAATCCACGATCCAGCGGCCGGCGGCCCTGCGCAGGGCCACGACCCCGGCCTGGGTCGCGGCCCAGATCCGGCCGTCGTCGTTCGACCTCGAGAAACCCCGGGCGAGGCCCGCGCGAACCAGGCGGATCGAGGCGCCGTCGATCTCGTAGATGCCGTCGGTGGTGGCGGCGAGGAGGGTTCCCGCGGAAAGAAGGGCGAACGCCTGTTTGCGAAGCGAGGGGATCGCCTCGAACCCGCGTTCCCGGCACGTGAAGCGGAAGACCCCTTGCGAGCTCGCGGCATAGATCGCTCCCCTGTGCTCGACCAGGGACTCGACGAGGCCAGGCAGTCCCTCGCGCGCGCCGTAGTTCTCGATCGGGCTCGGCATCAGGAGTTGAGCGACACCACCGCTCGTTCCCGCCCACAGGGAGCCCTGCGAGGCCTGCAAGGTGAGAACCGCGTTGTCGGGAAGGCCGCTGTCGCGGTCCATCCGGAGGCGTGGGCGTCCCGAGGCGTCCAGCACGAAGAGACCGTTTCTCAGGGTGCCCACCGCGATCTGCCCGTCCGAGAGCATGCGGACGCTCAGGATCTCCGACGCGGCGAGCCCGTCGGCCGCGGATCCCATTTGTCGAACCTCGCCCCGCGCGGGGTCGAGGCGGAAAAGACCCCGGTCCTGGGTGCCCACGAACACCGAGCCTTCCGGCCCCTCGGCGAGGCTGGTGACGAGCACGCCCTTGAAACGCTCGCCTCCGGATACCTGAACCAGCTGCCCGCCCTCGATCAAAAGGACTCCGGCCGCCGAGTCGTGAACGTAGAGGACGTTTCCCGCGAGGCCCGCCGCGGAGAAGCCGCCCCTGGGCGACAGCGCCCGCAGCTCGCCGTTCTGAAGGATGAAGATCCTCTCTCTCGACCGGAAATAGGCGACCCCGTCCGCGGACACGATCGTCTGCCACACGTCGGAGAAATCGTGATCCTCGGGGGAGACCCGGGTTTCGAGAGGCTGGTACATCAGTTCCCCGGTCGGGTCCTCGACCACTTCGCCGAACGTCCTCGACCCGCCCGCGAAAATGCGGCCGTCCGCGCTCACGCTCACCGACAGCGCCACCGCCGAGCGTCCGAGCGGCATCAGACGCCAGGCCCCCCCGTCGTAGGTGAGCAGGCCGTTGTTGTTGGCCATCAGGACGAAGCCGCGCGGGTGGGGCGCGATGTCGAAGATCTGCGGGCCCACGATGGCCTCGGCGGATTCCTCGATGGCCCGCGGCCGGGTCACGTTCACGAACGGCGAGCCCGCGCACCGCTCCTCTGCGTGGAGCAGGGCGGGACTGAAAAGGCAAAGCAGGCCGATGGCCCGGGTTCGGGCGGAAGAGAAGGGCATCAAGTGTCTTTACGTGGGAGACGCGGAGTTTAGATGCTCCCCGGGCGCGGATGGCGATCTCTTGCGAGAATCACCCGATGATCGAAACCGTCTTCCTCGACGCGGGCGGGGTTCTGGTCCATCCGAACTTCGATCGGGTGGCCGCGGCTCTGGAACGCTTCGGGGTGAGGGCCGAGGGCGAGGCCCTTCGGCGGGCCGAGCCCCTGGCCAAGCGGGATCTCGAAGACCCGTCGTTCATCCGGAGTTCCGACGACGACAGCCGCGGCCTCGTGTACTTCGCCGCCGTCCTGCGGCGGGCCGGCATCGAAATCGACGACCGCGTTCGCGAAGCGCTCGCCGAGTTGCGCGCGTATCACGCCGCGAACAATCTCTGGGAGACCCCCGATCCCGATCTGATTCCGTTCCTGGCGCGCCTCCAGGCCCGCGGCCTGAGGCGCGTGGTGGTGTCGAACGCGAATGGAACTCTCCATGCCCATTTCGATCGACTGGGCCTGACCCCGCACTTCGAGGCCGTGTTCGACTCGCATGTCGAGAAAGTCGAGAAGCCGGATCCCCGGTTCTTCGAGATCGCCCTGAATCGAAGCGGTTCTCGAAAGGAGACCACCGTTCACGTCGGCGATTTCTACGAGATCGACGTGGTGGGGGCGCGCCGCGCCGGTCTCGACGCCATCCTCCTGGATCCGGCGAACGTGAACGGGGACCGCGACTGCGCGCGGGTGCGCACCCTCGACGAACTCGCGACCCGGCTGGGCGCGTAGCGGCGCTCGCCGCGGGGCTCAGGGCGAAAGAGTGCGCGTCTTGTCGGTCTTCAGGCTCTCCCGCAGGCTGTTCTCGGCGCTGCCGCGGATCTTCCCGATGATGGCCGCGCCGATCAGCCCTCCCGGAGGATCGATCCGGGCGCGGTAGAGGTCGAGCAGGTAGAACCCCTGGCCAGGCTCCCTCGCGGGGACGAGGGCCTTGAGGTCGAGGCCCACCCGCACGAAGTGGCTGGCGTAGATCTGCTTGGACGAAACGAACACCGGCCCGCGCGGATCGCGCCAGAGCGAGACGTGGTACACGGAAACCGTGGGCTTGGGGCCGCCGCGCTCCTTGACCCAGTAGAAGAAGTCCTCCACCCCGGCCAGGGTTCCGGTGGGATAGGAGGAGAGGTAGCGGTGGAACTCGGGCGCGAAGGCGATGAGATAGCGCGTGTTTTCGAGCAGGGTCTGGAACTCGTTGGAGGCGTCGACCGGGTGCTCCTTGTCGAGGTAGGTGGCGAGCTCCCGGGCCCCGCTCCGGCGATAGGCGACCACGAAATCGACCATGACCTGGCGCAGCACCGCGGTGGCGCGCGCCCGGGCATCCGGCGCCGACCAGTTGATCTCCGCGTGCATGCGCTCGATCGCGGTCCGGGCGAGCTTGAGGTCGCACTTCCCGGGCCGGCACTTCCGCGCGGCCGCGAAGTCCTCGTCCTCGAGACTGAGGGTCGCGACATCCTTCACGTCCGGGGTGTCGCCGAACCGCCCGATCTCGGAGACCAGGGGCGACCGGCGAAAGGCCGCGATGTCCCTGAAACGGGTGACGTAGGTCTCGAGGGGCGCCGCGATCCTCACCGCGCCGAACACGGCCACGTCCGGCTTCGCGTCCGCGGCGAGTTGCCTCGTGACCACTTCGCCGGAGTCGAGCGCGGTCATCTGGGCGTCGGAGAGCAGCACCGTCTTCCGGAGGAAGTCGGTCAGCAGGGACTCCTGAGCGGTCGCGGCGAAAGCCGCCCCCATGGCCCACGCCGCTATGAGTCCGCGCCCTCGCATGGCCGCGACTCTACCAAGGGCGGGCGGGCGTCTACGCGGTCGCGCGCCGGGTCACGCCGCGGCTCAGCCAGACGAGGATCAGCGAAACGGAAGCGCTGAGGTAGCCCATCATCGCGTAGCCCAGCGAGGAGAAGACGAAGCCGGACAGAGCGCTGCCCGTGCCCGCCAGCGTGGTGAGCACGAAGTCGTTGATGCTCTGGATCCGCGCCCGCTCGGCCTGGGAGAGGCAGTCCGAGAGCAGGGTCGACCCGCCCACATAGCAGAAGTTCCAGCCCAGCCCGAGCAGGAACAAGGCGAAGGCGAGGGGCGCGACCTCGGTCGACAGGGTCGCGGTGAGGCACGAGACCACGAGCACCAGCGCGCCCACGCCGATAAGGGGACCCCGTCCCCACCGGTCGGCGAAGCGTCCCGAGACCACCGAGAACGCGTACATGCCGAACACGTGCGACGACATCACCGCGGCGATGCTGGAGAGCGGGTGATGATGATGCGACATGTGAAGGGAGGTGATCACCATCAGCATCACCATCACGACCTGGGAGATCGCCATGGTGAGTCCGGCGATGCGCACCCCGGGATCGCGGAGGATCTCGGCCACGGTTCGGCGCGCGGGCGCGTCGGCCGCGGCCCCGAGGTGCACTTCCCTCGCGAGGTCCCGGGGGTCGGGCCAGAGCAGCACGACCACGAGCACCGCCCCGAGGGAAAAGAAACCGGCGCTCGCCGCGTACGGTCCGGCCAGGGGCGGCCCGCCGAGCGATGTGGCGAGAGCGGACATGGGCGAAACCAGGGCGGGGCCAAGGACCGCGCCCACGGTTCCGCCGAGGACAACCGTGGAAATGGCCCGCCCGCGTTCCTCCATGCGGTGCACCTCGCCCGCCATGAAGCGCGCGAGCTGGAGCGCCGAATTCGCGGCGCCCATCAGGACCAGTCCGATGATGAAGCCCGGGAACGAATGCCGGACCACGAAGAAGGACGCGAGGGACGCGCCGAGAACGCCCACCAGGAGACCGAGCGAGAGGGTCCGGCGCCGTCCGATGGGATCCATCAGCCGGCCCCAGATCAGGGTGGCGATGGCGCCCCCGGCCCAGTAGCACGCGGTGGGGACGCCGGCGAAAGAAGGCCGGCCCGAAAGCTGCGCGCCCACGATGGGAGTCACGGTGGAGGCGACGAGAAAGCCTGCCGACCCCATGGCCTGCGCTCCGAAGAGCGTCCACTTCAGCTTTCGCGCCGCGGCGGTGGTGGGCATCAGAACCTGAAGGGGAGGGCTTTCACATCGGCGCGGGCGCCGTTGATGTCCAGGGCGGGGCCGTCGTCTTCGTGGGAGCGATGCAGGTATCCCAAGGCGATGGCGCCGAACTCCGGCGACACCCCGGCGCTCGTGACCTGGCCGATGACCTTCCCAAAGGCCTTGATGTCCTCGCCGGCCGAGACCGGCCTCGAGCACTTCAATCCGACGAGGCGCTTGTTCACGTTGCCGCCGCGCCCCTCGAGCCGCGCCACCACCTCCTGGCCCAGGTAGCAGCCCTTCGCGGGCGAGTGGTACACCTTCAGCTGACCCGTCTCGTGGAGCAGGTTCTCTTCCTTGACATCGATGCCGTGCCAGGGAAGGCCCTCTTCGACCCGCAGAGTCTCGAGGGCGGCGGGACTCATGGGCTCGCCGAGGGTGGATCGCAGCTTTTCCTCGAGGGCCATGACCGCGGCCTGGGCGGCGTGCAGGGTGAAGCCTCTCGCCGGGAGGTCGCGCCCGCGGCTCACCCGGACCGAGTGCCCGGAGAACGAGTCGGTGGTGAAGGTCTCGATCCCGGTGGGGATGGAAGCGAGGCCCAGGGCGATCAGGGCCTCGGGGGCCCGTCCCCCGAACAGGCCGAAGATCGCCGCGTCCACCTTCTCGAAACGGACGGGCGCGCCGACCTTGTAGTGAAGGAAGGTGTCGACCACGGCGTCGCGGACCTCCAGGGGCAACTCGCAGATCAAGGCGTCGCTCTCGGCCATCACTCTCATCCAGGCGACCTGCTGGCCCTTGAGGTTCATGAGGGCGGCCAGGCGGCTCTGCCCGGGCGCCAGGCCGTTGATGTCGTTCGACAGCAGGTTGTGGAGGAACTTCGCGCGCTGCGGTCCCGCGACCCGGATCAGGCCCAGGCGGAAGAGCCGGATCCACCCGGCCCCGTCGCGCACCTTCGTGACTTCGTCTTCGATTCTCAAGCCCCCGAGTCTACCGGTCCGGGTCCGATATCATGACGGGCTCCCGCACTTCAAACCACAGCAAGGAAACCAGAATGCCCGCCACCAGGATCATCGTGAAGAACAACGGTTCCATCCGCGTCGAAGGCGACTTCGAAATCGTGGACGAGACGGGGAAGTCGTTCGACCTGGCCGGCCGCGACGCCATCGGTCTGTGCCGCTGCGGTCAGTCCGCGAACAAGCCCTTTTGCGACGGCTCGCACGCGAGGTGCGGTTTCGCCTCGATGATCGAGGCCCGCGCCCTGCCCCCGATGAAACCGAAGGTCTAGCTCCTACTCCTCGACGTACGCGTCCATCGCCTCGAGCAGTGCCGGCGGTGTGAGCCCCACCAGGATCCTCGACCTTGCGGTCTTCGGCGCGAAGCCCTCCCGCACCGCCTGCTCGATCACGCCGAGCAGCGCGTCGAAATAGCCCGCGACATTCAGCAGGCCCACGGGCTTCCCGTGCAGACCGATCTGGTTCCAGGTGAGGATCTCGAAGAGTTCATCGAAGGTCCCAAGACCCCCGGGCAGGGCGATGAAACCGTCGGCGAGGTCGGCCATGGTCTGCTTCCGCTCGTGCATGGT
>DAORUA010000136.1:0-9005 GCA_035432945.1 Vicinamibacteria bacterium
GTATGGCGAGCATCGTGGGAAAGGAAAAGCCCTCGAGTTCTTCCCCTACGTAACGTCGGTCTTCCCTGGAGGGATGACCGTGGTGTCGCTCGACCGCGTTCACGTCTCGGGCGACACGGCGATGCTGGAGTTTAAGGACGAGGGAACAATGGTGCGGCCCGGCGCGCCGCCGAAGCCCTACCGGAATCGCGTGGCCATCGCGTTCGACTTCCGCGGCGATCAGGTCTGCGGCTACCGCGAGTACTTCGGCAGCGACGGAACCTCGTATTAGCTGGGGGCCGCAGTTCTGCAAACAGCCTGCCGTGCTCAGCCCCCAGACCCCGTCGCTCCGGCCCAAATAAATTGGGCCTGCGCTTTGCTTTCCTACCAGATGTCTTCGGGCAGTTCCGCCTTGTGGTTCTCGTGGCGGGCCATGACGAAGAGCAGGTCGGAGAGCCGGTTGAGGTACGTGCCGATCACCGGATCGATCGAGACCTGGCGCGCAAGGCCCACCACCGAGCGCTCCGCGCGCCGGCAGATGGTGCGGGCGAGATGAAGCTGAGCCCCGGTCGGGCCTCCTCCGGCCAGGATGAAGGCCTTGAGGGGAGGCAGTTCGGCTTCCCGATGATCGATCTCCCTTTCGAGCGCTTCGATCCGCGCGTCACCGGTGACGACCTTCTCCTTACGCTCCGCGATCCGGTCCTTCGGATCGGCGAGCCGGGCGGAGAGCGAGAAGAGATCCTTCTGGATGGTCATCAGCAGCGCGCCCAGGGGCGAACCCGCGGGCAGGCCGCTCTTGATGACGCCCAGCATCGCCTGCAACTCGTCGATGTCCCCGTAGGCCGAGACCCGGGGATCGTCCTTTTGGACGCGAGACCCGTCGATGAGGCCCGTGTCGCCGCCGTCGCCGGTCTTCGTGTAGATCTTCATGGTGGAGGAAGCGTGGTGCGCCCTGAGGGATTCGAACCCCCTACCCCTTGGTTCGAAGCCAAGTGCTCTATCCAGATGAGCTAAGGGCGCGCGTGACGAACGGTGCGGATCGTCGTGGGCGCGAGTTTATCCCGGCAGATGGCCGAAGCCGCCTGACCGTCGGGTTGGTAGTGGTTGGCGGGGGTTGCTTCGCGGCCCAAGCGCAGGCTGCGCGCTCGCACAGCGGAACGGACAGGCACCTGCAGAGAAACCCGTTCGAAAACGGCCCATTTCGGTCACTTTTCGCTTTGGCTGGACCCCGGCTTTCGCCGGGGTGACGGAGGTGGAAAATCCCTCCGCGCCCCGGCCGTTTCAGGCGGTTTCTGAAGGCGGCCCTTGGACCCGGAGACGGAGCGGGCCTCGGCTGCCTCCCCGTCATGGCCCCATGACGCGCAGACCACGCGTCGCGGAGGCCAAAGCACCGTTCCCGAACGCAGTGGGGCGCGAGCTTCCTCTTGGACAAAGCGGGGCGGCCAGCCCCGCTCCATTCATTAAAGACGACCTGGGCCCCAAGGGCCGGCTTCGCGCCGCCCCACGGATGTGAGGGAACGCCCGGGTGCTTTGGCCGCAGCCTCAGCACACGATCGCGTCGTGGCCTTGCCCGCGGCAGCCCGATGCGGCCCCGCGGGCCACCACTACCAAGCCTGTGAGATTGCTTCGGCCCACTTCGAAACGGATCGGGGCCTCGCAATGACGGCGCCCACGGGCTGAACCCGGTAGCCGTTCCGCTCGCGGCTAGTATTCATCCATGGCCCGCCACCCTCGCCAACTCGACATCGCGTTCACCCTCCTTCTGGCCGCGTCGCCAGAGGTCGCCCAGCAGGGATTCACCGACGCCTTCCCGCCCGAGGAGTTCGCGGCGCGGCGCGCGCGGGTCATCGCTCAGATCGGTGACGGCGTCGCCGTCCTGCAGGGCACGACCGAGCGGCGCGGCGAGTCGGCGCTCCGGCAGAGCAACCAGTTCTTCTACCTGACCGGGGTCACCGAACCGCGCGCCTTCCTGATCATCGACGGCAAGGCCGGGACGACCACGTTGTTCCTCAGCCCCGCGACTCCGCGGCGCGTGCGCGCCATCGGCCCGTATCTCGACGTGAACGAGGAATCGCGCGGGATCACCGGGGTCGACGCGATCGAACCCCGCGACGCCTTCACCGCGGCGGTCGCGAAGATCGCCGCGGAGAAGCGCGCGATCTTCACCCCCAAGAAGCCGGAGGTCCTCGGCAGCGAATCCGCGAGCGATGTGGTGGCCTTCATGCGGGCCACGAAGGAAGACCCATGGGACGGCCACGTCGGCCGCGACGAGACGTTCATCGCCCGGCTGAAGGCGGCGGCGCCGGACTCCGAGTTCAAGGACCTCGACCTCATCCTCGACGCCCTGCGCGCGGTGAAGAGTCCGCGCGAGATCGCGGTCATCCGTGAAGCCACCCGCCTCACCGGGCTCGCCATCATGGAAGCCATGCGCGACGCGGAGCCCGGGATGTTCGAGTACGAGCTCGAAGCGGCGGCCCAGTACGTGTACAAGCGCGGGGGTGCCTTCGGCGAGTCGTACTTCCCGCTCATCGCGAACGGGCGCAACATGCCGTACACCCACTATCACAAGAATCGCGACCGCCTCCGCAAGGGCGACCTCGTCCAGTTCGACTGGGCCCCCGACCTCGCGAACTACACGAGCGACGTGACCCGCGTCTTCCCCGCGGATGGGAAGTTCACCCCGAGGCAGCGCGAGTTCTATGTCATCTACCTGCGCCTGTATCAGGCCCTCCTGACCTCGATCCGCGTTCATGCGACCGCGCGCGAGATCATGGACGCGGCGGTGGTGAAGATGGACCGGATCATGGCCGGGTACAAGTTCACGGATCCAAAGATCCGCGGGACCGCGGAGGGGTTCGTGAACCGGTACCGCGTGAGTCCAAACGCGCCCGCAGGCCCTTCGGCCGGACCTCGCGGCCTCGGCCACAGCGTGGGCATGGAGGTCCACGACGTCCGCAATCCCACCGCGACCCTCGAGCCCGGCTACGTCTTCACCATCGAGCCGCAGATGACGATGGAGGGCGGAGAGCTGTCCGCGCGCCTCGAGGACATGATCCTCATCACCGAGACGGGCTACAAGAACCTCTCGGCCTTCGTGCCCGTGGAGATCGCGGACATCGAGAGGCTCATGGCCCAGCCGGGACTGGGGAAGCACGCGCTGAAACTCCCGCCCCGGTAAGTCAGGTCGTTCGTCGGCGTCTCCAGAGAAAGACGATCGCCGCGAGGATGGCAGCCGCGCCGGCACCCAGCTGGAGGCCCCCCCATGCCTCTTTCCTCTCCGCATCCCGGGCAACTTCGCAACTCCGATAGTCGGGCGCCCACATTCGTGTGATCCGCACTGGCCAGAGCCCGCCAGGCGTCTTCAGTTGAGCGGTCCGGATCTCCGGGCCGTCGCGCCAGGCTATCGGAATCGGGGCCCGGGAGCGCGGGCCGACGCCCACGACAGCCTCGGAGCCAGCCACGGAAATCTCCACGGCCGCGGAGGTGGTGTTGACCAGAAAAGGGGTGACGCCAAACACGTCGATCCGGACGCCCGTCGGAAGCGACGACCCGTCGACGGAGATAGTCTCCTTGAGCGCGGGGCTGCAGGCGCGCACCACCACGTCGAGTCGTCCTGTCATGGCGGCCTCCTTGGCAATCCACCTCGACCCGCCCCAGGTTGTGCGGGCCGCGCCCGTCGACGCAGAAACGACGCGTAGTGTACGCCCCAAGCGTCAAGGAATCCCCTGCGGTATCGTATGCATCACCTCTCGTCGGGCGGCGAAGGAAGTTCCGCCACACCACCCACGCATCTCCGTTCATCAGCATTTGGAGGCTCCTTTGCGACTCTCTCTCCCCACCCGGGCTCTGCTTCTCGGCGCGTTCACCGCGGCGGCTCTGAGCACCTCGTCTCCCGTTCTTGCCCAGGGCAAGGCCGCGACCAAACCCGCAACCCAGGCCACCGATCCCGAGTTCGCAAGGCTCGTGAAGGAATGGACCACGAAGCCCGAGTTCAGCTCCCCGCTCGTCGATTTCCTCCCCCTCAAGAAGGGCATCCCCACCCCGAAGGACGTTCTCGGCCGCTACGTCGGCACGCCGAATCGCCTGACCACGGTGGCCGAGGCCTACTCTTACTACCGCGCGCTCGAGAAGGCCTCGCCGCGGGTGAAGGTGGTGGTGATCGGCAAGACCGACGAAGGGCGCGAGCAGCTCATCGTCAATATCTCGAACGAGCAGACCATCAAGGACCTCGAGTTGTACCGGGGCTACCTCGGCCAGATCGCCGATCCGCGCAAGTTCACCGAGGCCCAGATGAAGGACGTGATCGCGAAGGCGAAGCCCATCTACTACGTCTCCGGCGGACAGCACTCCCCCGAGACCGGCCCGCCCGAGATGCTGATGGAGCTCGCCTATCGCCTGGTCGCCGACGATTCTCCGCTGTACCAGGGAATCCGCGACAACGTGATCGTGGCCATCAATCCCGTGGTCGAACCGGATGGCCGCGACCGCATCGTGGACTGGTACCACCGCCACAAGATCGAGGAGACCGACGAGCGCACGAACTCCGGCGGCCCCCCCTACTGGGGCAAGTACGTCTTCCACGACAACAACCGCGACATCAACTACTCGCAGGTCACCATGAAGAACGTGCTCGACTGGTACCTCCAGTGGCACCCGCCGATCATGCATGACCTGCACGAGTCGGTGCCGTTCCTGTACACCTTCTCCGGCCAGGCTCCGCAGAACCCCACTCTCGATCCGATCCTCTACTCGGAGCTGCCTTGGTTCTCGAACTACGAGAAGTCCCAGATGATGAAGTTCGGCATGCCCGGGGTGTGGGACTTCGCCTTCGTCGACATGTGGTCGCCCGGCTACCTCGCCTTCATGTCCAGCAACCACAACGGCATGATCCGCATGTACGAGACCTTCGGCAACGGGGGCGCCACCACCATGAAGCGCACGGTCGCGCCTCCCGACGGCGGAGCCGGACAGACCTCGCGCGAGTGGTATCGCCCGTGGCCTCCGTACAAGGAAGTGGTCTGGTCGCTGCGCAACAACACGAACTACATGGAGACGGGCGTTCTCTCCGCGCTCGAGCTCACCTCGAAGTTCCCCAAGGTCATCCTCGAGAACTTCTACAAGAAGAGCTTCAACTCCATCGAGGCGGGCAAGAAGGATGCTCCCTTCGGTTACGTGATCCCGGGCGGCCAGAAGGACCAGACCCGGGTGGCCCAACTGGTCAACCTCCTCCGCATCCAGGGCATCGAGGTCGGCAAGGCCACCGCGGAAGTGAGCGTGAAGGAAGGCAAGTTCCCCGCGGGTTCGTACGTGATCAAGCGCGACCAGCCCTACGGCCGGCTCGCCAAGATCCTGCTCGAGAAGCAGAACTTCCCCGACGCGAACCTCCGCACCTACGACGACACGGGCTGGACCATGGGCCTGATGGCGCACGCCGAGGTCAAGGAGATCGCGGACCTCGCCATCCTGCAGGCCGCGGTGGAACCCGTGACCACGGTCAAGCTCGCGGGCTCCCAGTCGGGCGCCGGCCGCTACGTCGCGGCCCTCAACTTCGGGGCCAACAACATGGCGAGCCTCCGCTTCAAGTTCCCGAAGGTGAAGACGCTCGCGAATGAAAAGCCGGCAAAGGTCGGCGACACCGACGTCCCCGCAGGCTCGCTCTGGTTCGACACGCAGGGCGCTGATCCGGCGGGGATCAAGGCCGCGGTCGAATCGCTCGGCCTCACCGCGGTCGCGACCGATGTGCTCCCCCCGGTGGCGACCCATGAAGTCGACCTCCCGCGTCTCGCCGTGTACTCCACCTGGGGCAACACCCAGGAGGTGGGCTGGGTTCGCCACGCCTTCGACCACTACGGCATTCCCTTCACCCTCATCTACAAGGAGCAGGTGAAGGCGGGAAATCTCGCGAAGGACTTCGACGTCATCCTCATCCCGAACCAGGGTCGCACCGCCAAGGGCCTGGTCTTCGACATCCCCAACCGCGGCAAGGCCCTTCCCTACAAGAAGGATCCGAAGTTCCCCACCCTCGGCGGCTACGGCGAGTCGGACGACATCACCGGCGGCATGGGCCTCGAGGGCGCCACCGAACTCGACAGGTTCGTGAACGGGGGCGGATCGCTCGTCACCCTGGCCGCGGCAAGCTACTTCCCGCCCGAGTTCGGTCTGGCCAAGCTGATCGACGCGCGCGCGCCTTCGGCCGCTTTCTACGCGCCCGGCCCCATCATCGAGGCAGAGATCCAGGCTCCGGAGCACCCGATCTTCTACGGCTACACGAACAAGACGATCTCCGTCCGCTACGGCAACGGTCCCCTGCTCAACGTGCCGGAGATCCTGAAGGACCGCGTGCTGATGAAGTACCCGGGCCAGGACAAGTCCGTCCTCTCGGGCCTCTTCAAGGGCGCGAATGAGATCAAGGATCGCCCGGCCATCGTCGACCTGCCCCAGGGCAAGGGCCAGATCGTTCTCTTCGCCGGCAACCCCTGCTACCGCTGGCAGAACCACGGCGAGTTCGGCATGCTCTTCAACACCATCCTCCACTGGAACGATCTGCTGGCGAGCAAAGCCCCACCCCCCAAGCCGGCGACCGGACAGTAGACCGGTCCCGGCTCGTAAGATGCGGTCGTGGACTCCTTCGCGCCGTATCTGGATCTCGCGGTCAAGGCGGCGCGCGCAGGCGGCGATCTGCTGCGCGCCGACTTTCACCTCCCGCTCGGACCCCGGGGCGAGGGCGACAAGGCGCCCGTCGACACCGAGGCCGAGCAACTGATCCGCGACATCCTCCTGAGCGCGGGCGCCGACTGGGGCTTCCTCGGCGAGGAAACCGGCAGCGTGCCCGGCGCACCCGGGGCGCCGATCTGGGTGGTGGATCCAAACGACGGAACCCGCGACTACATCAAGGGTCGGCGCGGCAGTTCGGTGTCGATCGGTCTGGTGTGGAACCATCGTCCCGTGCTGGGCGTGGTCCATCCCTTCGGGTACCCGGACGACCGTGGGCCCATCTATTCCGCGGCGGTCGGCCGCGAGGGAGTGTGGAAGGATGGCGCACCCGTCCACTCGAAGCTGCCCGAACGACTCGGTGAACTCGATGTCGTCCTCGTCTCCGGCGGCGGCGACCGCGCCGCGCGCGCGAACCTCCAATGCACGAAGCCCGCGCGGGTGATCTCCATTCCAAGCATCGCCCACCGGCTGGCGAAGGTCGCGGCGGGCGAAGCCGCCGCCACCACCTCCCTCTACTCGCCGAAGACGTGGGACTTCGCCGCGGGCCACTGCCTGGTCCTCGCCGCGGGCGGCGTCCTCCTCGACGTGAATGGAAACGAGCCGGTGTACGGCGACGATGCGTACGGCACCACGCCGCGCCTCTTCGCGGGATCGAGGGCGGTGGCTCTCGAACTCTCGACCCGCAACTGGGATCTTGCCTTCCGCTCGGAGCGGGAGACCTCGATGCCGATCGTGCGGCTGGTCAAGGGCCGCGGTGTCGCGGATCCGCGACTCCTCTCCCGGGCTCAGGGCGCGCTTCTCGGGCACCTCCTGGGCAGCGCGCTGGGGCGGTTGTTCGGGGGTGGCGACCGCGACCCCGGAAACAAGACCCTGGATCTGCCCGCGATCGAGGCGGCGGCCCTCCGCCGACGACTATTCGCGGGCCAGCTCGGGACCTCGGGTGAAATCGCGGTCGCCACCGCGCGGTCGCTGGTAGACCTCGCCTCCGATGCGAAGAGGCTGAGGCGCGTCTACGCGGCCTGGGTCGATTCGGGTCCCCCGGACCTCGATCACGCGACGGAGTCGGCGCTCAAGGGCCAGGCTCGGGTCGACGACCTCTCGGCCGTGGCCCTCGCCCGCGTGACTCCGCTGACCCTGTGGAGCCACGACGCGGCGGACGCCATCGTCGCCACCAAGGCGAGAGAGGACGCAGCCCTCACCCACCCGGCCAGCGTGGCCGGCGAAGCCGCGGCCGCGGTGGCCATCACCCTGCACACCCTCCTCAAGGGCCATGAGCCATCGGCCGCCATCGAGACCACGCACGCGTTCGCGCGGCGCTCGGGTTTCTCCCGCGAGGTCATCGACGCCATCGTCGAATCCGAAACGCCCCAGAAGGCCCGGCAGGGCTCCGATGCGTTGAGCGTGTTGCGCGCGGCCCTTTTCCACCTGCGGACCTCCGCTTCGTTCGAAGCGGCGATTGAATCAGCACTCGCGCTCGACTCCGCTTCCGACGCGACGTCCGCCATCGTGGGCGCGGTCATGGGCGCCCGCCTCGGCCGCGAAGGAATCCCGGAGCGGCTGCGAACCCTCGTGCTCTCGTGCCGTCCCATGGAGGGCCTGGCCGCGCACCCGAGGCCTGCCGCCTACTGGGCCACCGACGCCATGGCCATGGCCGAGGCGTTGCTCACCGCGCGCTAGTACACGCAGCCGCGCGCCGCGGCGTCCGCTCGCGTCGCCTCGCGGCGGTCGCTGACGCTCCCTCAGCTGTGCGACCCTCGCTCGTCTATCCGGGGGGAGCCGCAGGAATACAGAACGGACTGCCGGTGCTCTGCTCCCCCCAGGACCCCCCTGTCGGCGCTAGTAGACGCACCCCCGCGCGGCCACTTCGAACACCGCTTCTACTCTCTCGCCGCGGACTCCGTACACGCGATCGTGGAGGTTCGAGACCACGCACGCGTGGTTGGGCAGGACCCGCACGCGCTGACCGACCGTGAACGCGTCGCCGGGAGCCACCGCCACGACACCGTGCTCCTCCGAGAGGCTGGTCAGGCGCGAATCGGTGCCCACGACCAGGCCATACCCGTCGGCCTTCGGGCGAAGCATGTCGAGGGCGAGGGTCTTGCTCCCGGAATCGAGCACCGCCCGTTCGGCCCCCGAAACACTCTGCACCGTGGCCAGGATGGTCATGGCGCAGTCATCGAACGAACATGTGCCCAGGCCCGCCTGGGTGCGGTCGAGGTAGACATAGTTGCCGGGCCGCGCCTCGGTAATCCCCTTGTGGGCGAAGCCGAAGCGCGAGGTCGGGGTCGAGCCCACCGACACCGTTTCGATGG